>JAJZEG010000014.1 GCA_021828605.1 Pseudomonadota bacterium
GCGCGGGATCGGCGGGTGCGGCCTGGGCGGGATGATAAAATCCTTGCCGATTGGAATGGGTTGGCGATTGCGGCGCTCGTGCGCGCGAGTGCGGTGTTTGGGCGCGCTGAGTGGTTGGCGGCGGCGTGGTCGGCCTATCGGGCGGTGCAGGCGGCGCTGGGGGGGGCGGATGGGCGGTTTGGCCATGCGTTCCGGCGTGGGGTGGTCTCGGCGGTGGGGCTGCTCGATGATCAGGCGGCGATGCTGCGCGCGATGCTCGCTTTGTATCAGGCGAGCGGGGATGAAGGCTTGATGGCGGCGGTGCGTCGCGGGCTGGCGGTGACGGAGGCGCGGTTTGGTGATCAGCGCGGCGGGTTTTATCTGGTCGCGGATGATGCGGAGGATTTGCCGGGTGGGCTGCGCCCGCATGGCGGGTTTGATGGGGTGACGCCCGGCGGTGCGGGGCTGATGGCGGAGGTGTATGCGACGCTGTTTCTGCTGACCGGTGAGGATGTTTTTCGCGCGCGTGCGGAACAGGTTATTGCGACCATGACCGGGGAGACGCGGATGTTATCGGCCTATCCAACGATGTTGGTGGCGGCGCGGATGATTGAGGCCGGCGGGTGCGTGGTGATTGTGGGTGATCCGGCGCGTGAGGATTTCGGCGCGCTGCATCAGGCGGCGTTACGCGGCTTTGATCCGGCTTTGGTGGTGTTGCCGGTGGGCGATGCGATCGGGTTGACGGTGGGGCATCCGGCTTTTGGCAAGGCGGCCTCGGCGGATGGGCAGGCGGCGGCATATGTGTGCCGGGCGCAGGTTTGTGCGCCGCCGGTTTATCGGGTGGCGGATTTGGTTTCGTTGGTTGGGCAGCCAGGCGCAGGGGGTGCGCACTGAGGCGATGTTGGTCTGTGCTCGGGCCGGTGCTTTGTTCGGGTGGGCGGCTGAGTCGGGCGAGCGTGGTTGTGCGACGCTGGTCTACCGGGCGCGGCGGGTGGGCACTGAGGCGATATGGGATGCTGTGTTCGGGCGGGTTCGGCGTTGGCTGGTTTGGTGCGTCTGGTTGCGGCTCGGGTTTTGGAGTTTGGGTTTTGTCTCGGATAGGCAGTTAAGGGATAGGGCAGTGGGCACGAGCGAAATTTGGCGCCGATGCTGAGCGTGGATTGGGATGGTGAGGCGCACGGGGATGCGTGCGGTGGGGTGCTTGGTTGACCAGGCCTGATCCGTATCTGGTTGTGTTTAGCGGGCTGCCGGGCACCGGCAAGACGGTGATTGCGAAGGGCCTGGCGGGGGCTTTGGGGCTGGTTTATCTGCGGATTGATACGATTGAGCAGGCGCTGATCCGAGCCGGGATCGAGCGGGTCGGGGCGGCGGGTTATGCGGTGGCTAACGCCTTGGCGGAGGAGAGTCTCCGGCTGGGGCGGTCGTTGGTGGCGGATTGTGTTAATCCGGTGCGCGAAAGCCGAATCGGATGGCGCGCGGTGGCGGAGCGTGCTTCGGCGCGGTTGGTGGAAATCCACTTGATGTGCAGTGATCGGGCGGAGCATCGGCGGCGGGTTGAAAGGCGGTTGCCCGATATTCCGGGGCATGTATTGCCGGGTTGGGATGCGGTGCTGGCGCATGAGTTTGAACCGCGTGATGATGATGATTGCTTGGTGGTTGATACCGCACGCTCGTCGGTGATGGAGTCGGTTGAGCGATGTGTGGATTATGTTCGGCTTGGGTTGAGCCGTTAATTCGACGAGGCGGCGATCTGGCGGTTGGCCGTGAGCGGGTCAATCGGTTCTTCCAGAGTATTTCATCACATGATGAGAAACACTTTGCTCATATTTGGACGAACAATAATCATCCGACTGGACTCTTGCGATTCCACTCAGGTGGTCATTGCTTGTCTGATGAAATCTCTGCCGATTGGGCGATAGTGGTCCACCGTCAACGGGTGGCTACCCGCTGACGGTGGAGGGGTCGGATCGTGATGTTGCTGGCTGTTCGCAGAGCCGAACTAGAGTTTGATCGCCCCGTGCCATGAATTCTAAAAGATCCAAACCCGACGATCAGGTTTTCAACAGTTGGAGATTCAAAATGGCGTTTGACAGCGCCTTTTTAGGTCTGCACATCCAGAATGGTACAACGCCGAATAATTGATCCGGAGGAGGCGCTTATGGGAACACGATCAAAGCTTGTGCCTGAATTTTTGGTCACAAATCTTGCCACAAGTTTACATTTCTGGTCGAAAATTCTTGGTTTCTCGGTTGCTTATGATCGACCTGAGAATGGCTTTGCATACCTCGATTTGGACGGCGCACAGATCATGTTGGAACAACGCGATGAGGCTGAACGACAATGGGTGACCGGGCCACTGGAAGCCCCGCTCGGTCGGGGGATTAACTTCCAGATCGAAATGCCCGCGATCAGCCCAATAATTGAACGACTGAGGCTAGCGAGCTGGCCATTATTTATGGCTCCTGAAGAAAAATGGTATCGAGTTGGCAACGCGGAGGTCGGCCAGCGACAGTTTCTAGTGCTGGACCCGGATGGGTATTTACTGCGCTTGGTTATGAGTCTGGGTGAGCAGGTTGCGTAACCCAACTTAACCGAGCGGCTCAAACATAGTGTCCGCCGACAAGGTTATCTTGATTAGGCTTGAATGACGCGCCTGCTGATTTCGCGGCCATCGCTAACGCGGCCATGGCCTGCTTGATTGGTCGGATATTGTCGTCGCCTAAATGGTGGGCGAGCTCTGTCCTCGCTTGTTCCCAGGCTGGGACCGCCGCGAGCAACAGTTGATTGCCCGATTGCGTTAGAGTTAGGCGTTTTCCGCCACGACCCCTTCCGCCGGTTGCGCGAATTAATCCCCGGCGCTCCAGGGTGCGCATGTTTCGGCTCAGGGTGGTTGCGTCAATCCCCGCTTTGTCCGCGAGATCGCCGAGTGTTGCTCCCTCCGAGGATCCGATGCCCACGAGGAGACTAAATTGTTCGGCGGTCAGTTCGAGCGGTTTGAAACAACGATTGTAATAGCGGGTGAGGGCGCGTGCGGTGGCGCGCGCCTGAAAGCCCGGACATTCGGCGGCGATGGTTTTCAAAGCTTCGGGGGCACACCTGTTCATATTTTTCCCCTGGACAACGCGGCTGGCGTAAAATATTGTATATGCATTATTGGAGATGTCCAGTGCCCGCTTATGTCCATATCAATTTGCGTGTCATTGATCCGGTTAAGCAAGCGGCCCTCGCGCCGCGCTTTCAGGCGGCTTTGTACGCGGCGGGTGGGCGGATTTTGCATTTTGGTCCGGTTGCGCAGGTTCTTGAGGGCGATGAGACGCCGCTGCCGCTGGCGGGTGTGTTTGAATTTCCGACGCTTGAGCAGGCGCTTAACTTCTATAATTCCGAGACCTATGCACCGATCAAGGCCGAGCGGCGCGACGCGCAGCAGGCACGCATGTTCGTGGTGGACACGGGTTAGCGGTTGGAGGTGGCTCATGGACCAGGATTTTTGGCTCGCGCGGTGGCGCAATAACCAGATTGGCTTTCACGAAGGGGAGCCGAATGCGCTGCTGGTGGCGCATTTTGCGGCGCTTGGCGTGCCGCCGGGGGGTCGGGTGTTTGTGCCGCTTTGCGGTAAAAGCTGCGATATCGGCTGGCTTTGCGATCAGGGTTATCGGGTTGTCGGTGTCGAACTGAGCCGACACGCGGTCGAGCAGCTTTTTGCGGTGATGGGGCTGACACCGGTCACGGCATCGGTGGGACGGTTGGAACGATTCGAGGCTGGCGGCGTTCGCATTTTCGTTGGCGATATTTTCGATCTGGACCGGGAGATACTGGGACCGGCCGATGCCGTGTATGATCGCGCCGCGCTGGTAGCCTTGCCGCTTTCGCTCCGTGAGCGATATGCCGCGCATCTTGTGGCCATCAGTCATGCTGCGCCGCAATTACTGGTGACCTTCGCGTATGATCAGACCCGCCAATCGGGTCCGCCATTTTCGGTGGAAGAATCGGATATTCAAGCGTATTATGGCCGGCGGTATCGATTGGATCGCGTGGCGGTGCGGGAGGTTCCTGGCGGGATTAAGGGTGTTTGTCCGGCGCAGGAGAGTGTTTGGTTGTTACGGTCGCGCTGATGGCTGGTGGTGGGTGCGATTGATATCATCGTATGACAGGAATTTCGGAAATCATGGGTCGAAATGAGCATTGACGGCTCAATCGTTCGCGGATCGGTTAGAGCGCGTGGTCGGCGCATTTTTAGTGTTGGTGATCAACTGCTTTGCTGAGCAAGGGCCATTTGCGTAATCCAAACCGGTCCAGGCGGAACCGCAGGGCGGTGTCGAGGACGCCGAAACCATAGATCACCGAGCGTTGGAAATTGATCGAGGAGGCTTCCTTGAAATAGCGGGTTGGGCAGGAGATTTCGCCGAAGCGGAATCCCGCGTGAACCGCCATCGCTACCATTTGGTTATCGAACACGAAATCATCCGAGCAGCGATCGAGCGGCAGCCGCTCGAGGACGCTGCGTGACCAGGCGCGATAGCCGGTGTGATATTCCGAGAGTTTCTGACCCAGAAGGATATTTTCGACCAGGGTCAATCCCCGGTTTGCGATATATTTCCAGAGTGGCATGCCGCCCGCAAGAGCGCCACCGCTGAGAATCCGTGAGCCCAGTACCGCGTCATAATGGCCGGACACAATCATCGACGCCATCGCCGGAATCAGCCGCGGGGAATATTGATAGTCAGGGTGCAGCATCACCACGAGATCGGCGCCGCGCTCCAGCGCTGCGGCGTAGCAGGTTTTCTGGTTGGCGCCGTAGCCCCGGTTATGCGCATGTTTGATCGTGTGCAGACCGAGTGATTGCGCGAGTTGCACGGTGTCATCGCCGCTTGCGTCATCGGTCAGGATCAGATCATCGACGATGTCGCGGTCGATTTCCTCAACGGTCCTAACCAGAGTACGGGCTGCATTATAGGCGGGCAACACCACCGCGATACGCCGACCTAACAGCATGGATGGCGCACCGTCGCCAGGCGATGATAAGCCACACATCTATTCAAGCTGTTGAAATTTTCGCCGGGCGATTAACGTCGGCGCTCTGCTGACGCGCGATGCGTTGCCGCACCCGAAATTGCGGCTTCTCGCGCTTATTATTTTCACCTTGGTGATCTGTTCAAAACCACCTTATGGGCTGTTATTATTCGCCGCCGCCGTGCCGCTGGGCGCTCCCCGACTGATCCGCCGCTTCGGTTGGCTTGCGTTGTTAGCGATGCCGCCGCTGCTCTGGGTCGCGGTGATGGCGCGTGTCTCGCTGGTGCCCTATTACACGACGCCGTACCATCCAGGATCGCCCTGGCCGGGATCGCGCTCAATTATGCTCGATTCAACCAATGCGGCGGATAATTTGCGCGTCCTGTTAGCCCATCCGGCAGCGATTTTACGCCTACCCTGGCAGTTTCTGGTGCTTGACTCCTCCAATATTGTTCGCTCGGCTATCGGCATGCTTGGTTGGTTGCAAATCCCGTTGCATCATTGGCAGTATCAGGGCTGGGACATTGCGGTCCCGGCTGCTCTGGTCGCGGGTTTGGCGGCGAAAAGTGCGCCGCAGGTGAAGATCGGTGATGCGGCGTTTATCGTGATGCTGGTGATTGTTAGTGTTGTCGCGATGGAGCTGGCGCTGTATCTGAGCTGGACCAGGGTGGGTGAGCCGGTGATTAGTGGACCGTCCGGGCGTTATTACTTGTTGTTTCTGCCATTTCTGATGCTGGCGATCCCACGATGGGGCGGAAAAATTGACGCGCTGATCAGGGTCGACGGGGCCGCGTCGTTAGTGGAGTTCGCCTTTACGCTTCCAGCGATGATCATGGCGGTGCTCGATATCTATTATTTGCCCGCGCTGGTGGCGAAGATATTTCAGACGTGAGGACGCTGGGATGATAAGGGATGAGATGACTAGGGCGTTGGCGCGGCGGTTTCGCCGCCTTCGGGGCCCCAGAAGATGACCCAGGTGGCGAAATCGGGGGTGAAATTGAAAAATCGGTGTTCGGCTCCGGCTTCGACGAAAATGACGTCGTGGGGCGCGAATGGTTTTGCCGTGCCGTTTTTGCTGAATTGGCCGGTGCCTGCGACGATGATGTAAAGTTCGTCTTGTTTATGCGGTTGTTGTTGATCGGTGTCGTGCGGGGCGTATAGGCCCATTTTCATGGTGCCGTGCCGCAGCGCGTAGCGAAAACGGAATTGCTCTGCGTTTTCCGGCAGATTTTTCATCACCTCATCGAGTGAATAGATCCAGTCAGACATTTTCTCTGTCCTTTGGTGGGCTCAGCGATGCAGGCCGGGGGCTTCCTGGCCGGTGCGGGCGACGTATTCCGTGTAGCCGCCATCGTAATAATGCAGGCCTTCATCGGTGAGTTCAAGCACGCGGTTAGAGAGGGCGGCGAGGAAATGGCGGTCATGCGAGACAAACAGCATGGTGCCTTCGAAGCTGCGCAGGGCGTTGATCAGCATGTCTTTGGTTTGCATGTCGAGATGGTTAGTGGGCTCATCGAGCACCAGGAAATTCGGCGGGTCGTACAGCATCAGGGCTAGCACCAATCTGGCTTTTTCGCCACCCGATAACACGCGGCAGGGTTTGTCCACCTCATCGCCGGAAAAGCCGAAGGCGCCGGCGAGGCTGCGGAGTACGCCTTGATTGGCTTGCGGGAATTGGGCGTCGAGCGTGTCGAACACGCTGCGCTGGCCATCGAGCAGATCCATTGCGTGCTGGGCGAAATAGCCGAGTTTGACGCTGCCACCCAGCGCGATATTGCCTGCATCCGGCGTGGTGGCGCCGGTGACCAGTTTGAGCAGGGTGGATTTGCCCGCGCCATTGACGCCGAGCACGCAGCAGCGGTCGCGGCGGCGGACCAGCAGGTCAAGATCCTGGTAAATGATCCGGCTGCCATAGGCTTTGCTGACCTGGCGCAATTTGACCACATCA
>JAJZEG010000115.1:0-4870 GCA_021828605.1 Pseudomonadota bacterium
AGATGCTGGGCGATGCAGTGCCAGTGCTCGCCTTCATCCGCACTGCCATAGAGCGCCCCGGTATTGGTGCCGAAATAGACGCCCGCCGGGGTGAGCTGGTCGGTGGTCAAGGCCTGACGCAGCACACCGAAATAGGCCGGTTCGGTCGGCAATCCATCGCTCAACCCGTGCCAACTCGCCCCGGCATCGCGGGTGCGCCAGATCTTGGCCTTGCCATCGGGGACGTAGCGCCCGGCAATGTCGCCATTCAGCGGCACCAAATACATGGTTGCCGGGTCGCGCGGGTGCGCTGCCGCCGGAAAGCCAAAGCTGGAGGGAAGCCCCGCCTCGATACTTTGCCAGCGCAGACCGGCATCATCGCTGCGATACATGCCGCAGTGATTTTGCTGGTATAATCGTTCAGGCATCCCAGCCGCCATGACCAGCGAATGCACGCACTGGCCGAATTCGGGATAGCGCTGGTCCTCCGGCATGAAATCAGCCCGCGTACCCTGGTTGCGCGCCTGCCAGCTCTGCCCGCCATCAGCGGTGAAAAACACGCCCGCCGCCGAGATCGCCACCCAGATCATCCTATCATCGGAGGGATGGGCGACGATTGAATGCAGGATCAACCCACCCGCGCCCGGTTGCCAGTGTGGGCGTGACGGATGGGCCTGTAATCCGGGCAAGGGGGTCCAGCTTTGCCCGGCATCGTCACTGCGAAACAAGCCGGCCGGTTCGACACCCGCATAGAGGCAACCCACAGCGTGGGCCAGGCTCCAGACAGCGGTGATCGGCTCCTGCCCGGCATCGCTGCTCAGCCCCACGCTCGAATGGGTCCAGCTCGCACCGAGATTCGACGATTGCCAGACAGCAGGACCAAACCAGGGATTGCCACCGCCTGCGAAAATCGTCTGGGTTTCGGGGTTGCCGATGACATGGTTGATCGGCCACACAGCACAGAATGGGCCTCGCATTGTCCAATTTTGGCGGGCCGCATCGGCCTGCGCGATGAATGCCCCTTTGCGGGTGCCGATCAGCAGCAGGACATGGAGGGACATCCGGTTCGCCTTTCTGCTTGCGCTGGAGCCTGATCGTTTGGAATTGACGCGCAATGTGCGCGGCAATGACAAGCGTTGCTCAGCCTCGCACTCTAGACGCGGCGGCTTGATTATTCTGTTGATATCAACATTTATCAGATGATGTCAAACCAAAATGACCTACGCTATGCAGTAACCTTGGAAGTTCGCGATACGTGCCTTTGCCTGCATGTGCAGCGTGCGGCGCGTGCTTTGGCTCGACATTATGATGATCGGCTGCGACCCGTTGGGCTGAACAGCGGCCAATTCTCGCTGCTGATGGCGCTGAACCGTCCCGAACCGCCGCTGATGGGTTCGGTCGCTGAACTGCTCGCGATGGATCGAACCACCTTGACCGCGAACCTCAAGCCACTCGCGCGGCGCGGATTGGTGACGAACAACAGCGATCCAACTGATCGACGCACTCGCCTGCTGATGCTGACCGATGCGGGCCGCGCGCTGTTGATCGCGGCCATGCCGATCTGGCGTGCGGTGCAGGCAGAGATTGAGGACAGCCTGACGGGGGCGATGAAACTGGACTCGCTGCGCAAGATTTTGCTGGATGTCCACCAACGCGCTGGCGACGTCGCGCGACCGGGCAAGCCAGCATGAGGCGATCCCGGCGAGGGTATCGGACAATTAAAGCACTTGACGTAATTGCGTCGCCGCCGTCATGATCGGTTAGTGAGGAAACCGCCAATACCGACGCAACGCTGATCGCGCCGGAAGGATCATGATCTATGCCATCATCTGCGCAGGCGAGCCCATCGCAATCCGGTGCGGCGCGCCCGAACATACTGGTCGTGCTGTTCGATGATGTAGGATTTTCCGATTTCGGCTGTTACGGATCGGCGATTGCGACACCAGCGATTGATGCGCTGGCGGCCTCGGGGCTGCGTTATACCGGCTTTCACACCACCGCCATGTGCTCGACGACGCGCGCGGCGTTGTTGACCGGGCGCAATCATCACGCGGTGGGCATGGGGTGCCTCGCTAATTTCGATAGCGGCTATCCGGGCTATCGCGGCAAAATCGCCCGTGAGGCCGGAACGTTGCCGGAAATCCTGCGGCCCCATGGCTATCGGACCTATATGGTCGGCAAATGGCATGTCACGCCCCTGCACGAGACCGGCCCGGCGGGTCCGTTCGATGGTTGGCCGCTCGGGCGCGGTTTTGATCGGTTCTACGGGTTCATGGATGCGGAGACCGACCAGTATGCGCCAGAGCTGGTGCGCGATAATTCGCCAATCGAGCCGCCCGGCAGCTTTGCGACCGGCTATCATTTGAGCGCGGATCTGGTCGATCAGGCGATTGGCTTTCTCGCCGGGCATCAGGCCGACGCGCCAGCGGCGCCATGGCTGCTTTGGCTCGGTTTCGGCGCTTGCCACGCGCCGCATCAGGCGCCGGCAGCGCTGATCCGCTCCTATGATGCACAGTTCGCCGATGGCTGGGATCAGGAGCGGGCGCGTCGGTTGGCGCGGCAGAAAGCGCTCGGCATCGTGCCCGAGGCGACCGATCTGCCGCCGCGCAATCACGGTGTTGCTGCCTGGGATACGCTCGGCCCGGATGAGCAGCGCCTGTTCACCCGGTTGCAAGCGGCCTATGGCGCGATGCTCGATCATGCCGACCAGCAGATCGCGCGGCTGGTCGCGTTCCTGGAGCGGAGTGGGTTGCGTGATGATACGATCATTCTGGTGCTGTCCGACAATGGCGCCAGTCAGGAGGGTGGTCCGCTCGGGATGATCAATGCGATGGGGCCGTATAATTTTCAGCCCGAAGCCATGGCCGAAAAAATTCGGCGGATTGAGGATATTGGCGGGCCGGACACCCATTCCAACTTTCCACATGGCTGGGCGATGGCAGCCAACACGCCGCTGCGGCGCTATAAGCAGAACACCCATGGCGGTGGGATTCGTGACCCGCTGATCGTGAGGTGGCCGCAGCGGATTCCCGATCCGGGTGCGCTGCGCCATCAATTCTGCCATGCCGCCGACATGCTGCCGACTCTGCTTGATTGTCTGGGCATCGCCTCACCCGCGATGATCGGCGGGGTGGCACAGCAGACGCTTGATGGCGAAAGTTTTGCCGCGAGCCTGACCGATCCGCACGCGCCGCGCCGCAAGACGCCCCAATATTTCGAGATGTTCGGCCATCGGGGTCTGTGGTTGGATGGTTGGAAAGCGGTCGCCTATCATCCGCCGGGCACAGCATTCGAGCAGGATGTTTGGGAATTATTCAATCTGGATGAGGATTTTTCGGAAGCGCATGATCTGGCGCGGACCGAGCCCGAACGGCTCGCGGCGTTGATCGGCCGCTGGTGGCGCGAGGCGGAGCGCTGCCAGGTGCTGCCGCTCGATGATCGGTTCGGGCCACGCTTCGTTGAGAGTCTGGCGCGCAGCCGAGGCGCTCGGCGGCATTTCGTGTTTCACCCCGGCATGGGCCATCTCCCTTCCGATGTGGCGCCGGATATTCGCGCGCGCGGTTATGAAATCATTGCCCATGTCGAGCTTGATGCGAGTTCCGAAGGCGTGCTGATCGCCCATGGTGACGCGACCTCCGGCTATGCTCTCTATATTCGTGACGGCAGGCTGATCCATGATCTGAATATCGGCGGGCGGCATCATGTGCTGCAATCCGAGGCGATGCTGCCGCGCGGTGCCTGCACGCTGGGCTATCGGGCAGCGGTTGGGCCGATGCTGCGGATCGCGACCGGCACCCAGGCGGGCACGATCATCAAATCCGCCTATCATGAGGGCACGCTGTTGATCGATGATGTACCGGTGGCGACCCTGCGCACCGACTCCGGTTTCAACACGCTGGTTTCCTGGAGCGGGCTGGATATCGGTCTTGATCGCGGTAGTCCGGTCGCCGATTATGCAGCACCGTTCCGCTTCACCGGTCGGTTGATCCGGGTCGAGATGCATCTCGAAGCGCGCGCCGCCCTTGATGGTGATGGTATCGGGCAGGCGGAGATGGCGCGGCAGTAGAGGCTGATCGTTTGGACCACCCGACCGATTGCGACTGAGCTTGGATGATATCAGGGATATGGCAGAGCCGGGTTCCGTGCCCATGTCAGTGCCCATGTCAGCATCATGAGCGAAAAGCTGAATATCGTTTGGTTCAAACGCGATTTGCGGATCGTTGATCACGTCCCGCTCGCGATGGCGGTGGCGCGTGGCCCGACCCTGCCGCTTTATATCGCGGAGCCCGACCTTTGGGGGCAGCCGGATGCGTCGGCCCGGCAATGGGCTTTTGCGGCGGAATCGCTGGCGGAGCTTAGCGCCACGCTCGCAGCCCTCGGCCAGCCTTTATCCGTGATGATGGGCGATGCCGTGCAAATTTTGCAGCAAATCCATGCCGAACGCGGCATCGCGGCCCTGTGGAGTCATGAGGAAACCGGCAATGGCTGGACCTATGCCCGAGACCGGGCAGTAGCTGCCTGGGCCAAAAGCGCGGGTGTGCCGTGGCACCAAATCCGCCAATTTGGCGTGATTCGCCGATTGCGGTCACGCGATGGCTGGGCGCGGGCCTGGGATGCGTTCATGGCGGAACCGATCACCCCGCCGCCGGGGCGGCTGGCGCCGATTGAGGGACATTGGCCGACCGCGATTCCATCGCACACAGCGCTTGGACTTGCGGATGATCCTTGCTTGCAGCGGCAGGTCGGCGGACGCGCCGCTTCCCTCGCGACGCTCGATAGTTTTTTGCACCAACGCGGGCGTGATTATCGGCGGCAAATGTCGAGCCCGGTGACCGCGTTCGAGGCGAGCTCGCGCTTATCACCGCATTTGACCTGGGGCACGATTGCGCTG
>JAJZEG010000115.1:4880-25671 GCA_021828605.1 Pseudomonadota bacterium
GGCGCGGATGCAGACGCTGCGCCATGCCCGTGATGCGGAGGCGAAAAGCTGGCGCGCGGCGATGATTTCGTTTGCCGGGCGCCAGCATTGGCATTGTCATTTCATGCAAAAGCTTGAGGATGAGCCACGGATCGAGTTTGAAAATCTGCATCGCGCTTATGATGGGATGCGCCCGACCGTGGCGGACCCGGTGCGGCTGGCGGCTTGGAGCACGGGGACAACCGGATTTCCGTTCATTGATGCCTGTATGCGCGCGCTGGATCAGCATGGCTGGATCAATTTTCGGATGCGCGCGATGTTAATGTCATTTGCCAGTTATCATTTATGGCTGCCCTGGCGCGAAACCGGCTTGCATTTGGCGCGCAAATTCGTCGATTACGAGCCCGGCATTCACTGGTCGCAGGTGCAGATGCAATCGGGAACCACCGGCATCAATGCGATGCGGGTCTATAATCCGGTGAAACAAGGCTATGACCACGACCCAACTGGCGATTTCGTGCGCGCTTATGTGCCGGAATTGGCCGAACTGCCGAAATCTTTCATCCATGAGCCGTGGCGCTGGCCGGATGCGGATCGGCTCGATTATCCTGCGCCCATTATTGATTATGCCGATGCGGGCAAAACGGCACGCGCGGCCTTACACGCGGTTCGCCTCAATACCGCGCATCACGCTGCGGCCAAGCGCATCATCGCCAAGCATGGCAGCCGCAAAGCGGGCATCCCGATGACCGGCCAGTCGCGACGGATTAAACGCAAACCGGTGGATTCTGGGCAGCTCAGCTTTGATTTGTAGCCATAGTTGAAGTTATCCGCCGGTGACGCTCATATGGCGTGCGACGGCGGGCGCGCGACCGGTGCGGTCAATAATAAAATCATGGCCGCGCGGCTTGTGCGCGATGGCGGCGCGAATTGCCGATTCCAAAGCCGCGTCGTCGGCATCGGCGCGCAGCACGGCGCGCAAATCCGCGGCGTCATCCTGCCCCAAACACATATAGAGCGTGCCGGTGCAGGTGAGCCGAACCCGGTTGCAGCTTTCACAGAAATTATGGGTCAGGGGGGTGATCAGCCCGAGCCGGGTGCCGGTTTCAGCGACATCAAAATAGCGCGCCGGTCCGCCGGTGGCGTAGTCGCTCGGGGTCAGGGTCCAGTTCGCCGCGAGCCGCTCGCGCACCTGCGACAGCGGCAAATATTGTTCGGTGCGGTCCGTGCCGATTTCGCCGAGCGGCATGGTTTCGATCAAGCATAAATCGAACCCATGCGAGCCACACCAGCGGAGCATGCGATCAAACTCATGCTCATTCACCCCTTTGAGGGCGACGGCGTTGATTTTGACCTGCAACCCCGCCGCCTTGGCCGCCATCACCCCGTCCAGCACCTGCGGCAAGCGGCCCCAACGGGTAATGGTCGCGAATTTTTCGGCGTCCAACGTGTCAATGCTGACATTAATCCGCCTCACGCCCGAGGCGGCCAATTCGTCGGCAAATCGGACGAGTTGGCTGCCATTGGTGGTCAATGTCAGCTCATCGAGCCCCTGCCCAATCTGACGTCCAAGCCGGTTGACCAGCGCCATCACCCCGCGCCGGACCAGAGGCTCGCCGCCGGTCAGTCGTAATTTGCGCACGCCCAGTCGCAGGAAAGCGAGCGTCAGCCGTTCCAGCTCCTCAAGCGTAAGCAAATCCGCCTTGGGCAAAAAACTCATATCTTCCGCCATGCAATAGACACAGCGAAAATCGCAACGATCAGTCACTGACACGCGCAAATAGGTGATTTTGCGACCAAACGGATCAATCATGGCAGATTTTTTCCATGCCCCTATCTTGAGCACGCGCACGGTAAACGCAAGGCATAACCCCCGCAACGCAGCCATTGGATGTCGATAAATCGACGCAATCGGCCAATAAACCCTTGACCCAACGACCCCACCCGCCCCATATCGATCCCACAATAGCCGATACGCGGCCCCGTTGGCGTGCGTTACGGCCTTTTCCTGAGGTTTATTATGTCTTTACCCCTGATGCCGAAAGCCACCGCTGTCTGGCTCATCGAGAAAACCGCCCTGACCTTTGAGCAGATTGCCGATTTTTGCGGCATGCATCCGCTCGAAATCCAGGCCATTGCCGATGGCGAAGTGGCGCAGGGGATCAACGGGTACGATCCGGTCGCCAATAAGCAGGTCACCGCCGCCGACATCACCAGCTGCGAGGGCAACGCCGCCTCTCGTCTTACATTGCTCGCCTCGGCGATGCCGGGACAAAAGCGTGGCAAGCGTGGCCAGGGCGCGCGCTACACGCCGGTCGCCAAACGGATCGACCGCCCGGATGCCATTGCGTTTGTGTTGCGCAACTTTCCCCAGGTGCAGGATCCGCAAATCGTCAAGCTGCTTGGCACCACCAAGGATACCATCCAAAAAATTCGCGAGCGCAGCCACTGGAACAGTGCGAACATTAAACCGCGCGACCCGGTTATTTTGGGCCTCTGCAAGCAGTCCGACTTGAATGACGCGGTCGCCGCGGGCAATGCGCGGCTGTTGCGCGAAGGAGCGCCGCTACCCGAGCAACCGCTGCCCCACCACGAGGATGAGGCGGCTTAGGTCGCCTGATCGCCCGCGATTAGCGGTGCGGTTCGGCGCGGAGGCGTTGCATTTCCTCCTTAAGACGCAATTTTTCAAGCTTCAGACGCGCGAGCGCATGATCGTCAGGTCGTGGACGGCGATCCTCCGCCTCGATTTGTGATTCCAACGTAGCATGACGACCCTGGAGCGACTCAATCCGCGCCTGAACACTCATCCATGATCTCCTCACATCCGCGCCGACCAACCGGCAACGGGCATGAAGCTTAGACCCAGCTCGGCTTGCTTGTCACCCACCAAATTTTTTTGTGGCTCGTGTCCAGTTTTGATCTGAAATCCGACGGATTTTAGATCAGGGACACGAGCCCAAAAAAACTCACTTCCCCTGGATAGGAATAACGCCCCACCCTGTGATAGAGACGCGGCCATGTTGACCGATACGGACACCATGTTGCGGCATTTGCATTTGTTGCGCAGCGAGCACCGCGATCTCGATACGGTGATCACGCGGCTCATCGATCAGTTTCCGATTGATCAATTGCAAATCCAACGTCTGAAAAAGCGCAAATTGTTGCTGCGCGACCAGATCACCCGGCTCGAAAGCCGCCTGATTCCCGATAGTATCGCATGAACCCGATTCCGTTGATTGGCGTGGTGATGGGCAGCCGCTCGGATTGGGCCACCATGAGCGAGGCCAGCCGCATCCTAACCGAACTGGGCGTGCCGCACGAAACCAAAGTTGTCTCGGCCCATCGCACGCCGCTGCGCATGGTCGATTATGCGCAATCAGCGCGGGCGCGCGGTCTGCAGGCGATCATTGCCGGTGCCGGGGGTGCGGCACATTTGCCGGGAATGATCGCATCCCTGACCAGCCTGCCGGTGCTCGGAGTGCCTGTGGAATCGGCTGCCTTGCGCGGGGTCGATAGCTTGCATTCGATTGTACAAATGCCCGGCGGGGTTCCAGTGGCGACGTTCGCAATCGGTCGCCCAGGGGCGATCAACGCGGGGCTATTCGCAGCAAGCCTCCTCGCTTTGGCCGATCCAGCCCTCGCCACCCGGCTTGACGCGTGGCGCGCCGCTCAAACCGCTTCCGTGCCCATTGATCCGCAAGACGCCCCAACTGCGCATACCCCCCCCTGCTCATGAGTAAACCGCTCGCCCCTCTCGCTACCATTGGCATTATCGGTGGTGGCCAGCTTGGCCGCATGACCGCGATGGCCGCCGCGCGTCTGGGCTATCGCTGCCATATCTATGCGCCGGAACCTTGCTCACCGGCGTTTCAGGTCGCCGCAGCACACACCATCGCCCCCTATGAGGACGAAACAGCTTTGGCGCGCTTTGCCGAGCAGGTCGATGTCGTCACTTTTGAGTTCGAAAATATTTCCGCGGAAGCGCTTGCCGTCCTCGCGTCCCATCGACCGGTTCGCCCCGGCCCGGGTGTGCTGCGCATCAGTCAGGATCGGATCCTTGAAAAATCATTCCTCAACGGCGCGGATATCCCCACCGCACCCTGGCGCGCGGTTGAAACGGTCGATGATCTCACCGCCGCCATCGCCGAGATCGGGCTCCCCGCCGTCTTGAAAACCACCCGCCTCGGCTATGATGGCAAAGGCCAATTTCTGCTCCGCAGCACTGCCGATATTCCAATCGCTCTCGCAGCACTTGAACCCAAACCATTGATCCTGGAGGGCTTCGTCGACTTCGCTGCCGAAGGCTCGGTCCTGGTTGCCCGTGGCGCCGATGGTCAAACCAGCGTGTATGACATGGTCGAAAATCGCCATCGCGACCATATCCTCGATCTAACCTTGGCGCCCGCACCATTCTCGCCGGACGTCAGGCAGGCGGCACAAACCATGGCGATTCGCATCGCCGAGCGTATTGATTTGGTCGGCTTGCTGGCCGTTGAGTTTTTTATTGATCGCAATGGCCAGGTCATCGCGAATGAAATAGCACCTCGACCGCATAATTCCGGCCATTGGACCATCGAGGCCTGTCCGGTGAGCCAGTTCGAGATGCAAATCCGCGCGGTTGCCGGCCTGAAGCTGCCACCCGCGCGCCGCCATGCCGATGCGGTGATGAAAAATCTGATCGGCCCGGACGACATGGCGCTTTGGCCGACCCTCCTCGCGACGGACGGGTTGATCGCGCATCATTATGGCAAACGGGATAATCGTCCTGGCCGCAAGCTCGGCCACGTCACCGTTTTGTTTGATCGCAACGCGCTACCGGGCGAATTCGGCATTGCCGCCGCGCTCGGACCGCTCGGTTTAGAGCCGGAACCCCACCGCTAAGGGTTGGTTCTGCGCGACCGACTGCCTACATAGGTCTTGATGACTGACCAAGGTTGGCCGGCCAAACTGCACCGCGATGAAGCCGTTTTTCTCGATATTGACGGCACCCTGCTTGATCTCGCGACCACCCCGTCCGGTGTGCGCGTCCCCGTTGCGTTGCCCGCTCTCCTGCGCGACATCGGTGCCGCACACGGCGGTGCGCTGGCCCTCATCTCTGGGCGCACCCTTGCTGAAATTGATGGCCTGTTTCCACCTGACAGCTTCGATCCGGGCCTCGCTGTGGCCGCCGAACACGGCGCCCTCATGCGCGGAGCGGACGGCACCGTCACCAGCATTCGACGCCCTGACAGTTTACAACGCCTCGCGCTCCCTTTGCGCCGCCTCGTTGGCGCGTGTGACGGCACAATTCTGGAGGAAAAAAATTTTGGCTTTGCTCTGCATTGGCGCTTGGCCCCAAATCATGCCGATCGGCTGATCCGCTGCGCCACCGAATTGACGAAGGGCGACCCTGATCTAACCTTGCAGCCCGCCCATTACGCGCTCGAAATTCGCGCGCGTGGCCCCGGCAAGGCCGATGCATTACGGGCGTTTTTGCAAACTGCCTCGTTCCAGGGTCGTCGACCCCTTTTCATCGGTGATGATCTGACCGACGAGCCCGCCATCGCCGCGGCTTTCGATTTTGGCGGGCGCGGGCTGCATGTCGCCCGCGATTTCCCACACGGCCCCGCCAGCGTTCGCGCTTGGCTGCAAGCCTCACTTCTCGGAGCGACCGACTAAATGACTGATAAGCCAATCAATCTCGACTTCGCCGTCATCGGCAACGGCGCCATCGCCGCCTTGATTGATCGTGACGCCACAACGCAATGGTGCTGTTGGCCACGCCTCGATGGCGATCCGGTATTTCACGCCCTGCTCAGCACCGATGCCGCCGCAGGACGGTTTTCGGTCCGGCTCGATCAACAAACCCACACGATCCAGCGTTACCTGCCTAATACCGCGATCCTGGAAACCATCCTGCATGACGATGCGGGCAACGCCCTCCGCGTGCTCGATTTCTGCCCGCGCTTTCGCAATTTCGGACGCATGTTCCGCCCGCCAATGTTAATCCGCCGGATTGAGCCGATCACCGGTCGGCCCCGGGTCACCATCACCATGACCCCAGGTTTTGATTATGGCGAACTACATCCAAAACCAATTCTTGGCAGCAATCATCTTCGTTTTTCCGGACCAGATTTTGCGCTGCGCGTGACCACCGATCTTTCGCTTGCCCATATCACTCATCAGCGCAGCTTCACCCTTGCCCATCCAGCGACACTGGTTATCAGCAATGACGAACCGTTGGATCAAGCCACCGAGATGCTGTTTAACCGGTTCTTCAGCGAAACTTTGTCCTATTGGCAAAACTGGGTCACTGATTTGAACATCCCGTTTGACTGGCAGGAGGCCGTCATCCGCAGCGCAATTACCCTCAAACTCTGTTCCTACGATGATACCGGCGGCATCGTCGCCGCCCTCACCACCTCACTGCCCGAAGCGCCAGGCTCCGGACGAAACTGGGATTACCGATTCTGTTGGCTCCGCGATAGTTTTTTCACTATTGCCGCCCTTAATCGCCTCTCGGCCACTCGCACCATGGTCAATTATCTCGGCTTCGTGCTCGATATCGTACACGGTCATGACGGCAGCGAAATTCCGCCGCTATTTCCGGTCGCGCCTGGGATGGGTCTTGATGAGTTCATCGCGGAACATTTGCCCGGCTTCAACGGCGATGGGCCGGTGCGAATCGGCAACGCCGCCGCGGACCAGCGACAAAATGATGGATATGGCGCAATCATTCTTTCGTTAGCGCAATTATTCGTCGATCAACGGCTCACCGTTCGCGGCGATGCCGCACTTTATGAGCGGCTCTGCCCGTTAGGTGATATTGCCGAACGCGTCGCCCTCGAACCCGATGCCGGGATTTGGGAGTTTCGTGGTCGTGCTCGCGTGCATAGTTTTTCCGCCGTCATGGGCTGGGCCGCCCTGTCACGCCTCGCGTTGATCGCCCGCGCGCTAGGTCGGCATGACGATGCCGAAAGTTGGTCAGCGCGGGCCACAACGCTACGTGATACGATTTTGGCCCGCATCGTAACGCCAGAAGGTTGGCTGTCCGGGGTGCTCGATCAATCGGTCTGTGATGCATCGGTGCTCATTCTGCCTGAACTTGGATTCATTGATGCGAAGCACCCGACATTTCTCGCCACACTTGATATGGCCAAAACTCGCCTGATGCGCGACGGCTTTATGCTGCGCTATGACGAGGCCGATGATTTCGGCAAACCCGAAACGGCATTTTTGCTGTGCAGCTTCTGGTATGTGAACGCGTTGGCTCTCGCCGGGCGCCACGATGAAGCCCTGACCTTGTTCGAGCGCATTCTTGACGCACGAAACCATGTTGGTTTGCTGTCGGAGGATCTCGCCCCCGCCACCCACGACAAACCAGCCAAGCTCTGGGGCAATTTCCCGCAAACCTACTCACAGGTTGGGCTGATCCTGTGCGCGACCCGCTTATCGCGAAGTTGGGAGGATGGCCTATGGCGCGCCTCGTAGTCGTCTCAAACCGCGTACCCGACCCCAACGAACGGAACAGCCCGCGCGCCGGTGGGCTGGTCGTCGGGCTCGCAGAAGCCTTGGTTCCCGGCACATTATGGTTCGGCTGGTCCGGGCGCCAGGCCGAAACAACCAGTACCACGCCTAACGTGACGGAAACCAGCGATCTGACCTTCGCGACCATCGATCTCGGCAAATCCGATTATCGCGCGTTTTACTTGGGGTTTGCCAACTCCACCCTATGGCCGCTGTTTCACATGATGCCCAATCTTGCGGTGTTCGACCGAGCCGATTACGCGGTCTATCGCGCGGTCAATGAGGCTTTCGCCGAGGCCTTATTGCCGTTATTGCGTCCTGATGATCTGATCTGGGTGCATGATTATCAGTTGATCGGCGTCGCATCAGCCTTGCGCGCACGAGGCGTGCGCAACCGAATCGGGTTTTTTCTTCACATCCCATTTCCAGCACCCGCTTTGTTAGATATTTTACCCCCCGCCAGCGACTTACTTGCCGATCTACTCACCCATGACGTGATCGGCGTGCAAACGTCACAAGATCGCCTCCGGCTCGCCGATGCAGTTAAAGCCGCTTTTAAGCAGCCCACCATTTGCGAACATCGCATCACTCACCAGGGCCACACCACCCAGCTTATCGTCACTCCCGTTGGTATCGATTCTGACGCCTTCACCGCGATGGCCGTTCGTGCAGCGCAGCGCGTCGACACCAAGCGCATGATCGATAGTCTCGTCGGTCGTGCCTTAATGATTGGCGTCGACCGATTGGACTATACCAAGGGACTGCCGGCTCGATTTGATGCCTATGAGCGATTTCTCGCGCAATATCCGCAACATCGGCGGAAGATTAGTTTTCTCCAAATCGCGGCACCGTCGCGCGAAGAAGTCGAACGCTATCGCGCGTTGCGCGAAGAGCTCGACCATAAAACCGGTTCGATTAACGGTGGTTTTTCCGACTTTGATTGGGTGCCGTTGCGCTACATGACCCGCACCTTCGGGCGCACCTTGATCGCGGGCATGTATCGCACAGCGCGGATCGGCCTGGTCACGCCGCTGCGCGATGGAATGAACCTGGTCGCCAAGGAATATATCGCTGCCCAAAACCCGATTGATCCCGGTGTGTTGATCCTGTCGGTGTTCGCGGGCGCCGCCGAGGGTCTGCCTGAAGCATTGCCGGTCAACCCATTCGATATCGATGCCGTCGCCGAAGCGATCAATACCGCCTTGGTGATGCCGCTCGATGAACGCGCCGAGCGTCACACCGCTCTCCTGGCGCGGGTGCAAACCAATTCTGCCAGCGTCTATTGCCAGAACTTTCTCTCCGCCCTCAACCAGACGGCGTAACTTATCCTTGTTGTGTTCGCATCACCGCGTTGCCAAAATTTTACGACGACCTAACACGGCTCGAACCGCGTTCAAATGCGCGTGACATTGCAAATCTGATTGCCATAACGCGACAATATAATTTGCCACGCTTGCTTGGTCAACAATCGGCGGCACCGGCGGAGTCGGCTCACAAACTAACAAGGATGGCGGTATCAAAGGCCGCTCTAGCTTAACACGGGTTACCACCACCGGCTTGGCTGCGCATCCACTCAACAAGGGGGCAAAAAAGGTCAGCAGCAGCAGCATAGACCGCGCATCGATCATACCGCTCATGGCGCCACCGTTTGATGCTGTGCTCGCGCTATTGCGCGCAGAGTCGCGGCAAGCACAGGCGCAACCGGGCCATTGGCACCAACTGGCGCCGCGCTTATCGTCCGTCGGATCGCATTTGCCTGTCGTTGGTCCATCGCATCCTTCGATTGCGCCACCGCCAAACTTGCCTGCCACCGCGCATTCTCTGCCCGCAGCTGGTTGAGCGCGGCGAGATCGGCCCGGTTATCTGCGGCCAACTCGGTGATCGTTCCCCGTGATTGCGCCAGTTGCTGCCGCGCCGACGTCACCTGATCACGCAAGTACCAAATATAAATCATAACGCCGAGTAGCGTGATTAATGCAACGAGCATCAACACCAAGCGCGTTGCGAGTGGTGCAAGAAAAGTTGGCATTTTACCCCCTGAATCGTGATTTCAAGCCCATACCAATGGTTGCCGCGCCAATCGCTGATCCCAATCCCATACCGTATCCCCCGGCATCAAAACGCTGATGCCGGACAACAACAGCAAAAATTTCGAGACCGATAAAACTAACCAAACCCAGAATGGTCAGCAGCGCCATTTCGTCCGCATGCCCCTGGGCGTCGGTCAATAATTCCTTCAGAAACCGACGCATCACTGACCCGCTGAAAAATACGCCAATGCCAAAAGCCGCCGGCCCCAACCCACGCCAAACCGTGACCAATCGGCGAGTCCGATCATAAAGTTCAGCCGTTCGATGAGCATGTTTTGCGCCGCCGACTGTGGATTGGTGTCATCCATTGCCGCCACCGTGTCAGGACCAAGCAACCCATCCACAGAAACGCCTAACGCTCGCTGCAACCAGCGAATGGCCCGACCGGGGCCATTATTCACTGCGGCGTCAAATGCAACCGCCGCAATCGGTCCTGGCAACTGATCACCTTGAATTTTTTCCCAGTAATCGGCCCGATAGAGTGCTTCAGCCGCAGTTCTGGTAAGATGCGCGATATCAAGCATTGGATATGCAGCGGCGCTGATCCCAAAATTGGTTCCAAGCAATCGTCCCTGCCCCACCGCGCCACCCGTCCAATTACCGGGATCATCAGGGTCGGCGCTAAACCCACCCTCCATGCCCAGCGTAAAATCTACGCACGCCGCAAAATCACCCATCGGACCCTCATAGTTGATTGAGAATATGCGTCGCCAAACTGCCAATCGCCGCCGATAGCAACCCAATGAGCATCACCGTTAGCTGATGGCTTCCCGATCGTTCCCCGCGGAACTGGGCCAGCTCCGCATGCATGCGTCCGAGTTCCGCGACCAACTCATCCGATTTCGCGATAAACCGATTTTGGGTGGTAGCGACTTGCAACTCGAAACTGGTTCGCCAGCTTTCCAACGCAACGTGCCGTGCCTCAATCCCGGCGATATCGCGACGGGCTTCAGCGATCTCGCTTTGTAGTGCTGTCAGATCACCCCGCAAATCGCCAATCCCCTCGCGCAGCATCGCGATCACCTCGCTCGCAGACGTACTCACGCTGGATTTGCCGAAAGCACCACTCCATAGGCCGTGGCCTGCAGCGGCATGTTCGGAACGAAACCCTGATCCAGATCCCCACCAATATCCCAGTTTGATGGCGCGACCAGCTGCGCCAAATTATCGGTAACCGCGTCGCCGCGACCAATTTGCACGCTGCCATATGGATAATATAAAAAGCATGAGGTTGGCCCGTTTGTCGGAGCCTTAGCCAGGGTGACTGCGATATGGGTCGCGTCAATCCTGCTCGCCGTGATCGCCGAAATAATCGGTCCCGGGGCCGCTAGAGACCCTCCATCCATAACCGCAAACCCGACCCCATTTTGCGCCAAATTTGGTACAACCAAATCATTCCCTGCATCATGGGTGATGGTCAGTATCAGCTTTGTCGGCGTCGCTTGATAAACATGTTGGATAGTCGGTCCATTGGCAATCGGCAGTCCCTGTGCGGGGGCCTCTGTCGCCGGGATGGTATCTGACAACCCCATCGCGATCGCGGCCCGCCCGGCAGCGTGCGCACCGAGTCGGCCATATCGTAGCAGATCTGGCAAATCCCGATGCTCGGGATCACCACCCGAAAATACCCCCGTGAGCGGATTCCAAACCGCATTCAACGGATTGGAGTCCGCCGTCTGTGCCGCGAAAACCAAGATTGAACCAGGGTTTGCCGCCACCATATCCGCAACCGCTTCGCGCACCATTTGCACACCAATATCGGTTTCATACGGGATCGCGCTCCACATCAATAAAGGCAGCGTGGTTGCCGAGCGACCAAGCATCAAGCGGGTCAGCGCGGCTAGGCGCAAAACGCTGGCGATATAGAGCGCCTTATTCGCATAAGGCATTGTGCTGTCCTGCTCCGACCATGGCCAAAGCAAAAATTCCAAATCTTCCGAATCCGCCACAGAAACCAATGCCTGCCCGCCAGTCACGTAATCTTGCAACGCAGTGCCATCCGGACCCAACGACCAGCTCGACGGATCAGAACCATCGCCCGGATTAATCAAAAAGGTGCCATTACCCAGCCCCGGCGGAAATAGCGGCGGTGACGAGTTTGAAATGGGATGGCCGGCAACCATTGAGTATCGTGCGGGATTGATCACATCGCCCGCCTGCAAATAGGTCGCACCGAACGCCGCCGCCCCTAAATACCAGCATACCCCCTGAGCCAAAGCGAGCGCAGCGCCCGCATAGGTGAACCATTCCGCGTTGGATTGGCCCATCACCAGCACATTGACCCCCCGCCTGGTTCCTAACACCCAACGCGCCTGGCAGGTAATCAATGCCGCAATATCAGCGTCCGCGAGCGCCTGCGACCAGGTGGCGGCCTCATGAAACCAACATTGCGCCGAACCCTGAACGGTTCCGTCATGGAAAAACAGAACTTGGTCGCCAATCGACGTCCCAAGCGGGTTAACTGCCGCAGTCACAATTTTCTGGCCGTCAAGCCAAACATCGATACCGGTACCCGGACTATTTCGCATAATAATCGCGTGGCTATGGCGCCGCGCCAGGTTGGGCGAAATCACTCGGCTCGCCTGCGTGCCCGGAAACAAGGTCAAGCCGCCCCCGTCCGTGCCACCGGCCTGGAGAATCGTCACGCCAGGTCCGTCCGCATGGAGCAGCGGAATCGGTGCATCGTTCACCGAAATAGTGCCTTGGCGCCAGTTGGGACGAGTCCATACCAGATACACGGTCCACTCTGCAGCACTGCCCAAATCAAGCGATGCCAAACTGAGACCCCAATCAGGATCAAGCGTTGGTCCATACTGCACGACCGCCGGGTCTGGGCCGCCGACCGCGCCCAAAAATCCATTTACCCTGGGCACTGCCATGGTAACGATGGGCTTGGTATCGCCGCTGATGTGATAAGGCGTCAGCGGCGCCGCCCCCGCGACTTTATTGGTCAAGCTGGCAACAACATTATTCCAACCGCTGACCGTGTTCCCAACAGGATCCGTCATCGATCCCAGCGTCCCCGCATCCCACCAGCCGCTAACCCCTGGAATCGAGCCGGGCGTCAGTCCCGAATAGGCGACGCCGGGGATATTCAGGACAAGCGGGCCGGTAAAAAGTCGGGACGGTCCCATGTCACGCACCGCGAGCGGCGCACCCGGTGCTACGAATACAATTCCCATACTCAGCTCACCGTTAGCGCAAAATTTGACACCGCAGCCGCCAGTCCCGAACTTGTTTCAACCCAAATATAGTAATTGCCAGCAACACTCGGCGTGGGCACATACACCGCCCACCACGCGTTGTTATCAATATTGGATGCCGCGACCCAGTTGTTACTCGGCGGCGTCGATGCACTCGACGACAGTGCAACCTGCGTTCCAATCACTTGCGGCGGCGACACACCACCATTCAACGCAATCGATCCAGAGCCGATTTTATAGGTCAACGAACTGGGCTGATTAATGGTGTAGGATACCGACGCACCAGCCGTCACGCTAATAGCGGACGAAACACTCTGCACCGACGCATCAGCCGTCTGTTGCACCCATAAATATGCCGTACCCGCGCCGCTCGGCGTAACCGACGCTGTCCAGGTCGAGCCACTAACATCTGCCGTATTAAAGGCGCCGGGCGCGACGGTCGCGCTGGCCGACAGTCCCACCGAAGCCCCGCTCCCCGACGGAAATACGGTGCCGCTGACATTGATGGCCACCCCCGCCGTCGCGGTGTTCGGAACAACCCCGATCGAGACACTAGCGGCCGCCACCGCAAAAGTCGCACTGACGCCAATCACCGTTGGGTTGGCATGATCGCGAACCGACAACCTGTAGGTCCCCGCCGCCAGACCAGGCATCGCAAAACTATAATCGTGAAGGTTGATCGCCGGGCTCGGTGCCGGATACCACGTAACGCCATCTGTCGCGTAATCCAGCGCGGCGGGGCTATCGTTAAACACGCCACCCGTAACGGTGAAGTCCACCGACGCGACCTGTCCGCCAATCGGCGCCACCGTCAAAATTGGTGCCATCGAGACCGCACCATCCCACCAAACTAACGACCCGCCCGAATAAGTAATACCGTCGAATGTCGCAAGATCGCACCACCGGGTGGCAGCAGGGCAGCACCCGTCCCCGCAGTAATCCCGGTGCCCATCGTGATCGCCCCGGGCGATAAATTGATCAGTCGGCAAAAAAAACCGCTCCCCATATTCACGAAATTGGCACTCAGTGTGAGCGGTTGGCTTGCGACAAGCACGCGTTGATTATGGGTTGTCGAATCGAGCACCGTATTAGTAGTCAACTCAACAACCTGACTCATCACAGTCGGCAATTTTCCCGAAACATACGACCAGATGGCGGCAAAACTCTGACTCGTTAACGCGCTACCACCCTGGGCCACTAACAATAAATCAGTGTCACCTGCGGGGCCAGCTGAAGGGAGTTGATCAATTGTCTGCCCAGCGATCAACTGCTTGTAAGTAATCCACGCGTTCGCACCATTTTGCCAAATCGCTACGGAATCGGTCTCACCAATCATACTCGCTGCATTAGCCGCTCCGGGCGCCAGTAACCCTGCGCCCTCAGGACCAACCGCGCCAGCAGGTCCTGCCGGTCCGGTCGGGCCAATCCCGCCCGTCGGTCCAGCTGGCCCAGCAACAGCGGATGTAATAACGCTAATGGTTCCCCCAGCATCCAATTCAATCCCGGCGCCCGCCGTGAATAGAGCCACGATGGCAGACGCCGGAACCCGACTAGGCTGTCCGAGCGCATTAACAATCAACTCATCATTGGCCGACAGGCTGGCCTGGCTCACGAATGCACCGTGATCCAGACCGTTCGCCGTCAAACTCGTCCCGCTGAGCGCAACACCGATCCCCAGGCCCAACGGCTCGGGCGAGCCTGCGCCGGCGCTCGCTCGCCCTAACAAATCTCCAGTGGGCACCACAATATTCTCTTGCAACCCGCTGGTAACTTGGCCGACGGTTGCTGCGAATAGGACACCATTTTGTGAAATCGGCAGCAAATCACTTAACCCGACCGTTGTCGCGTTCGGCAGTTGTGGAATCGTTGTCATGCGTCGCTCCTTAACCGATCGCGGCCCAACCCGTCGTTGCGGTACCGTTCTGCTTGATCCAAAAAGTCGATCCCACGCCCCCATTCAAATTCCGAAAACTTGATCCCGGCGGCGCCGGAACCACCGCCTCAGGCGACCCGCGTCCGATTAACGCCACGCAGCCAACCGGCTCTGTATCCGAAATGATACGCAGCATGCCGTTCGCACGCGGGTGAAGCGCCACGTCACCCTGCTGACTTTGCAACACCACACTGCCATCGCCGTTTGGCGCAATATAATCAGACTGGGTAAAGCGCACCGCTTGCCAACCACCGCCGAAGCCCACCCAATCAATCAAGCTATTCGGCGGAACCGTTATCGGCGCACCGGTCCAATTCTGCTGAGCAGGCGCACTCCCGGCTGCCTCGAATTGCAGTGCGATGGCGCCGCTGAGCGTCAAGCTCCGGCCCTGCACGACCGGCAAACCAACCTGCACGGATAATGTGGCGCCGCTGCCATTCCCGGAAATCGTCGCCGTTGTCCCCGCACCATAGCCACTGCCCGCGTTAGTGATGGTAATGCCAATAATCACGCCATTGGCTATGAACGCGCTCGCGGTCGCACCAGACCCCGCACCCGCAATCGCTACCGACGCAGCACTGTACCCCGACCCACCATTCGTTACCTTAATAAACGTAATTTGCCCGACCGACCGAATTGCCGACGCACTCACCATGCTCTGGATCGCTCCAATGCTCTGCGAAATCGCCACCCGATCAACCAGATCTGGAAATACCAAAGTATTTACGCCACTCGACGCATCGGGATTGGTGGTCCAGGACGAGCTGAAATTCAGCAAATTACCGCGCAACACCAATCCATCGGTATAGGGGATCAGACTATCCAGCGGATCGGCACCGCCGGTGGCAACCACCACATTATCAGCGACCAACACCGTCTGCGGCGCGTCGCGCAACACGATGCCCTGACCACCCGCCCCATAATAAATCCAATTGCCGATCAGCGATAAATTATTACAACTGATACCAAAATTATTACCTCGCCCGTCCGACTCAACGTTGAGTACAATTATCGCCGCCGCACAATCCTGGATGAAATTTCCGCGCACTGTACAATTCTGGCTGCCACCAATACCCAAACCAAACTCAGCCCCATTGATGTAATTCCCGGCCAGCTCTAAAAAGACTGATCCGCCAGCATCAATTCCAAAAGCTCCCGCGCCAACAATCATATTACTCACAATGCGACAATAGCCTGTATTGGCTAACATCCCACCGCCGCTTGGGCCGTCGCTTGGCCCGTTATTCGACAAAATATTCCCGGTGACCAGAATATTTCGGCCCGATACCGATAATCCGTAGCCCGTATTGTGATATAAATTATTATTCGCGACCAACGCCGTTAGTACATCCGGGTTTCCGTTGCCATAAGTGCCCGGAACCGTGTTGGTCTGATTAAAATTACCAAGCACCATTCCCCATAGATTATTCCAACAACTATTGCCGATCAGCGTCACTTCGCGAATTTTCAGCGCAAATGTCGGGTCCTGGCTGTCAACATAAATCCCGTATCGCGCATTATCATACGCCCGGCACCCGCTAACAACCACCGCATCCGTCGCCGCGACCCAACATCCATCAACGGCATTTGCGCTGAATTCGCAGTCATGGATATGATGACGGGTGAGGGTTGGGTCACTCGGCAAAATCGCCAAACCCCAACCATTATTCTGGCCCATCGCATTGCGAAATGAGCACCGAACGATATTCGCCGCAACACAGGTCGGCTGCACGGCAACGGCGAAGCTATTAACCGTAATCGACTGATTGGCGTCAAAAATAATCCCATCGGCAAAAAAATTCGTGGCCGAAACACTGATCCAGCACGGCGTAGACGCCGAGCCGGTCACGTCCTGCGCCCCCCGGGTCAAAAGGGTCGCGCCGACAACACCGATCAGCGCCGCCGTCGCACCACCGATATCGCATTCCCCATCGATGCGGTAAGTTCTCGGGCCGAAACGCACCGGATTACCCGATGCCAGAGCAGCAATAAGTGCCGCCGCATCGTTGGTCACCCCATCGCCAACCGCACCAAAATCTTCAATCGCGACCGCGTTGGCCGCGAGCGCCGCAATGGTGCGCAATGCCGAAGCCCCTGCCGCCGTCGCGACCATCGCCCCGGCTGGCACCTCGGCAACACCGCCCACCGCCTGCATCAGCGTGCTATATGACACGCCAACATTCGCGCCGACTTGACCAAGCGCAATCAAATCGCCCGGCGCAGGCGATTTGCCCGGCGGCAAAGCACTGATCTCGAACGGCGACGCCGTGGCCGCGAGCGTGGTGCCGCTCAGCATCAAATTGCCGCCGATGGTAATCGGCACTGGCGCGGCTACGCCAGGACCAACACTGCCCAGAATCGTCCCGGCAGGCAACGCCAACGCGGTCTGCATGCCCGCCAAAACCTGGGCGCGGGTGGCCGCGAGCGTCTGACCATTCTGGTAAACAGGCAGCTCGTCACTATCAGAAACAGAACTCGCAGGTGGTAGTTGCGCGATTGTCGGCATGCCAACCTCTCAGGATGTGGTCAAAGGCACACCCGACGGCGCCGTGATCGGCGCACCGTTCGGGGTGGTAATCGCATCCAGCGGGGCGGGTACTGAGGCCAGCGGCACCACCGGCAAAGCGATGCTCCGCGCCAAAGCCCGTCCGCAGGCGGTGGCGATGTTAATCGTCACCGTATAAGTGGTGTTCGGCTGCCCGCCGGTCAGCCATAATATCGCCCTGGTACCATCCGCGGAGGCCGACATCAGCGTCAAATCACCCGGATTGTTCGGGCTAATCGTCACCCCCAGAGACGCGATCGTATCCCCAGGATTGCCGGTGAGCGCCGGAGCAATCTCAAAGGCGTAATCGAGCGTATCGCCCGGATCTTTCTCCGGCCACATCAACGGTTGCGGCGGCAACAGAAACATGCCCCTCGGCGTTGGAATGAATCCCTCAATCTCGATCAACCGGGCTGACGACACCTGCCAAACCCGGGTCGCTGCGACCAAAGACACGCTCATGAACAACTCCGATCAAAAATCAGCGGCAGAAAATACTAACGGTGCATTAATATTCGATGGTCACCAGGCCAGGCGCACCCGCGCCGCCCGCACTGCCTGCCGGATTGGCACCCTGCGACGCACCACCCCCACCACCGCCGCCACCAAACCCGCTGGCGGCAAAACCAACCAGCGGCCCACTGGCACCACGACCATGCCCGTCCCCACCGCCATCACCACCCCGGCTCGCCACCGTGATCCCATCCGAACCCATCGCCCCCGCCTGATTGATCTGCGCACCAATGCCAATCCCGCCTGGGCCACCCGCCGTCGCAAACTGCGATGCTGTGCCTCCCTCGCCCCCTGATCCACCACTGGCGGAAATCGACGTGCCAAATCCCGAGGAACCACCCGCGCCGCCGGTGCCCGGCGCTCCACTGACCGCCCCTGCCAAACCAACCGTCACTGGAATGGTCTGTCCGGGAACAATCCCACTAACAATACTCACAGCCGTCCCACCGGCGCCGCCGCCACCACCGGGCAACGTCGCATGATATCCGCCGGCGCCACCACCACCCACCACCGTTACCTTCACGCTGCTTACGCCTGCAGGCACAGTGAATGTCCCGGACGTGGTGAATACCGCCATTTGCGAAAAGCCCGGTCGCAACGCGGGCAGCTTGAACGGCACGAACGGCGCGTCGGGCAAAATGGCAATATCAGCCGCCGTAATGGCGGTTTGGCCGTAATTTACCGTGATGACATAAAGCCCCATCCACCCGCTATCGACCGGCGGCGCCACCTGCGTCCCCGCCGGCGCTGCAGCGCCTGGCTTGAGTTGCAATTGCGCCCGCTGCAATCGAACAGTGTTTTGTGCACCACCCGAATTATTTGGCCCCGTATAGGGCAACGCGGGATTAGCCGCGTTAACATAAGGCAAAACCACCGGTCCCGCATCGAACTCGGAAAAGGCGACCTCGATCAAATAACTCACAGACTGTCCTGAACTAACAGGCGCCGTCAGGGTAAAAGCAACTGGGTCCAAATTAATACCGGTTTTCACGATCTGCTCGGTCAGGTCGGCGGCGAGGCTGCCATAGGCCGTCGCATCAACCGGCGCGACCGCGGTAACCGACCCCGGGCCAACCATCACCGTCATTGATGCCGGAACCGTCGGCGTACAGGCCAACCCGTCGGCCACCGCGCCCGCGCCCAACACCGCCTGACTCAGCGCGGCAATCCCCACCATGACGTTGCGGTTGATCTGCAAAATATCGGTATCCAACGGGATAGCGCCGGGATAAACAATCGTTCGATCCATAATTACAACCTTTGTTGGAGTCAGTCGTCAAGGCGTGTCCACGCCACCGCGTTCAACGGCAACGCATCTACGATTGCCGCATAAATCTCACTATCCGTTAGCAATCCCGGATTGTCGCCAGCCGCAATCCATGCCATCGGCGCCACGCCATATCCGCCTGGCCCCAGATTATACCCGCCCGCGTGGCTTGCTGGCATCGCATCTGGCCGATACGCTGTCACAAACAACTGATAGGGAAGCTGCAATGATCCATAGCCACCACACGTGCCATATCCTAGCGTGTTCGTGGCATAGCCACCGCAATCGGTTGGATTGAATGGCTCGAACAGCTTCGGCGTCCGCGCGGTCACCCGCTCAATGGCACTAACTAACGCGGCGCGCGTTGCCCGCGACGTGAGAATAGTTGCTCGTAGGCGCGCACTAAATGCTGGGTCACTCTCACCCGCACGTCGCTTGACCGTACCGCCGCAAAAATCATGGGCGGCCAAATCCAAAAATACCCCAGACGCTGTCGCGATCCGCGACTGAGCGCGCACCAGCCCGATCAGCGCGGCCACCGAAGCCCATATCGCTCCCGTGCCTGAAATTACCGCATCGAGCACCGGCGTTGTATCGCCAAACCACCCGTTAGGCAGCAATGCCCGCAATCGCTGCCTCATGCTCGCCACAGTCAACGGGAGTGGCGCATCGGGCGGGAGGGAACCACTCATGATCCGCTAATATCCAACGTGCCGACCCGCACGGCGCCAAACGGCCCAGGCGACAGGTCGTTCCCAGCGCCATTCAGTTCAACCGCCGTTACATTCACAACCTGCGGCGAAGCGTCATAAGCCAATTGCGCCAACCGGGTAAATGCAAGTGGGCTACCCACCGACAACCCTGCGATATAGGCAGAGATGGAGCCCTGCACCGCTCCGATCACCGTTTGCGGCACTGACCCCGGCGCTAAACTGAGTAGCATCGTCACCGTCGCCTGGGTCACCCGTGGCGGCTGAACGGAAAACCGGGTTCCCACCGGGCGAACCGCATCAATGGCCAATTGCACCGTGCTCAGCAAACTGGATGGCGGTGCGCCGCTCCCATCATCAATCGTCACCACAAATTCGCCTAAACTCGCCGCTCCGGTCGGATCAATATTTTCACTAACCGTTGCCGATAATCCTTGCTGAACCCCGGCAATCGCCTCCTGCACCGCCCCTAATGTCGCCCGCGACAGGCTTGCGAGGTAGTTGCCAAATCGGGCGCGAAAGGCGATATCCGCCTCAGGATCAACGCCACCGAAAAATGCCGCGCGGTTTGACGCGGTATCAATCCCCGGAACCGCTGTGCCAATCAACCCTATCGTCTGTGCTTGAATATTTCCTGCAGCTCCTGCAACCGATGCCACAACCGGGACATCAATACTCGCGATTGGCACCGCCAAGCTGTAGCCGTTTAACGTCGGGTCAAACCCCAGGGAGCCCGGCGCCGCGATAACAACAAACCGTTGGGAACCATCAGCAGTCATCACCACCGTGTCAACCGGGACAAACGCATTAAGCACCGGTGCAAACCGCGCAAACGTGACAACCCCACTCGCCGGTGCCGCAGGCAGCCGGGTAAATCCGAAATCAGCGCCGAAACTATCGCAATCAACCCCAACGCTCGTCGCCAATCGGGTCGCCTGCAACGCCTGCACAATCATCCATTGTAGCCACGACGCAATTGCTGCATTCGCCTCCAGCAATGCCCGCATAACCGATCCCACTGACAAATCGACCAGTTGACTAACAG
>JAJZEG010000215.1 GCA_021828605.1 Pseudomonadota bacterium
GAACCGTACTCGCCGTCGCCGCCTGCGCGGCACCCCCCGCTGTGCCGACCAGCTCGGACTCACCGTCTAATCCGACCCCGGTCGCGGGCCGCATCCTAGCGGTGCGCCCGCTCAGCGCCGCGGGATCGGGCACGGTCTCCGGCGTTCTGGCCGTCATCGGTGTGGGAACCATCCCCCGCCCCATCCTCCATCGGCCCGACCAGGAAGTGATTATGCAAAACGCCCATGGCCGCGTGCTCTCGGTGGTGCGCGCGGTGACCGCTCCGGGCACAGCCAAGCTGGAATAGCAGACATCAGATGAATTTCCCGACAGTTAAAGGCCGGTTTGGTTGAAGCCGTGCGCCGGTTCCTGTATCGGCAGTCTATGGATACGCAAGTTGTGAACGCTGGATCCACCGCGCCCGGCGCACTCACGGCAAAACCTGCCGGGAATAATCCGGGGGAAACCGGCGGCGAGGCGGCGTTGGAATTAACCCTCGGGCAGCAAGCGGACATGCCCGCTTTGATCCGGCCGGATTCGCGCCTGGTGATCACCGCCGGACTTGGCATGGGTGGGCGCTTGCGCCTGGCCCTGACCGATCTGGCCGATACCTGGCGCCTGCGTCGTCTGGTCGCAACCCTGGCATTTCTGGATATTCGCCTGCGCTATCGGGGCTCCTTACTGGGTCCGTTCTGGCTGACCCTCTCCACCGGATTAATGGTCGGCGCACTCGGCTTTGTTTATTCGCATCTGTTCCACACTCATTTGCATACTTATCTGCCGTTTCTGTCGCTCTCCTTGGTCTTATGGAATTTCATCAATGCCCTGGTGACCGATGGCTGCCTCACCTACACCTCGAATGAAGCCATGATCCGCGCGGCGCGCATGCCGCTCTCGCTCCATGCCGCGCGCTCGGTCGCGCGCAACGTCCTGGTGCTCGGCCATAATATTCTGGTGATCGTGGTGGTGTTCACCATCATGAATGTCTGGCCCGGACGGGTGGCGCTGCTGATGCTCCCGGCTTTCGCGCTCTGGATGATCGATGGGTTGGCGATCTCGATTCTGCTCGGCGGGTTTTGCGCCCGCTTCCGCGATGTCCCGCCGATTGTCGCGAGCGTGATGCAAATCGCCTTTTTCGTCAGCCCGATCATCTGGAGCCCGGAAATTCTGGCGCATCGCGGCATCGGCATTGTGCTGCTTAATTGGAACCCGTTTTACGCTTTGCTCGAAATCGTCCGCGCGCCCTTGCTCAATCAAGTGCCAACCCTCGCCACCTGGGGCTCGGCCTTGGGCTATTCGGCGGTGCTGCTGCTGGTAACCTCGGTGTTCTTCATCCGCGCGCGCAGCCGCATCTCTTTTTGGATTTAACCCATGATCCGGATTAGCGTCGAGCATCTCTCCATCGATTTCCCGCTTTATCACGGCGAAAGCCGGAGCTTGAAAAAAACCATGTTCGCGGCGGCGTCCGGGCGCAGGCTCGGTCAGGATGGCCGCAACCGTCTGGTGGTGCAGGCGGTGCGCGATGTCGATTTTGAATTGCATAGCGGTGATCGGCTGGGTCTGATCGGCGCGAATGGCGCGGGCAAATCAACCCTGCTGCGCACCCTCGCCGGGATTTACGAGCCCAGCGGCGGACGCATTATCATCGAAGGCGCATTATCGGCCTTGCTCGATGCCTCGCAAGGGATGAACCCGGATCTGACCGGGCGCGAAAATATCCGCCTGCGCGGCCTGTTTAGCGGGCTGAACCCCGCGCAAATCGAGCAGCTGGAAACCGATGTCGCGCAATTCGCCGAGCTGGATGATTTCATCAATCTGCCGGTGCGGATTTACTCCTCGGGCATGGTGGTGCGCCTCGGCTTCGCCCTCGCCACCGCCATCCGCCCGCAAATTCTGCTCATGGATGAGTGGATTTTGGCCGGTGACGCCGCCTTTATGGGCCGGGCCCGCGCCCGGTTGGAATCCATGGTGCAGGGGGCGGAAATTCTGGTGCTCTCGACCCATGCGCCCGATGTGGTGATGCAATGGTGCAACCGGGTAATCTGGCTCGAAGGCGGTCGGGTGCGCGGCGATGGCACACCGCACGATATTTTGGAGCAATATCTGCCCAGCGATCAGTTCGCCCAGGCCGCCATGGCGCTCGCGGCACGCACCAAGCGCGACGCCGAACGCGCCGACAATCAACAAGCCGCATGAGCCAATTTCGCAGCGTTCGGAAACCTGCAACATTTTGAAATATAAAAAAACTTAAAATTCAAACGGTTACGGCGAAATAATCAGAAATATTCATTGACTTTCCGTTGCCATAATTCCCGATTAGGGTGCGCCGCAATACGAGATGAGGATAGTGCGGATATGTGGCGCGATCGAAACCAAATGATGGGTGAGCAGAACCGACGCGCAGCGCGCGCGTTCCGGCGCGGCCTCGCGCGACCCATCGGCTGCGAAGGCATTGGCCTGCATTCGGGCCTCGCGGTCGCCATGCGTTTTGTCCCCACCGAACCCGGTTCCGGGATTTATTTTCACCGCACCGATATCGGCGCGAGAATCCCCGCCCGGTTTGATCATGTCGTCGATACTAAACTCAGCACGACTTTGGGCGCGGATGGCCAGCAAATCGGCCTGGTCGAGCATGTGATGGCGGCCTTGGCCGGGTTGGGCATTGATGATGTCTGCGTCGAGGTGAACGGCCCGGAATTACCCATCCTCGATGGCTCCGCCGCCGAGTTCGCGTTTCTGCTCTCCTGCGCGGGCCTGGTGGAGAGCGACGTGCCTTGTTCAACCCTGACCGTGCTGCGCCCGGTGCGGGTGATCGAGGGCAATGTGATGGCGGAATTGCACCCGATAGCGGCCAACGAGGCCGGATTCCCGATGGCCCTGACCATCGATTTCGCCGATCCGGCGATTGGCCGCCAACATCTGGCCTTATCACTCAATGCCGAACAATTCACCCATGAACTCGCACGCGCCCGCACCTTTACCCAAGCCGCCGAAATCAAGGCGCTGCATGCGGCAGGCTTAGCGCGCGGCGGCAGCCTCGCCAACGCCATTGTCGTCGAGCAAGGCCAGGTGCTCAACCCCGAAGGGCTGCGCTGGGAAGATGAGTTCGTCCGCCATAAAATGCTCGATGTGGTCGGCGATCTGGCCCTCGCCGGTGCGCCGATCCGTGGACGCTTCATCGGCGAACGCACCGGCCACCGGATGAATAATCGCCTGCTCCACGCCTTGTTCTCGGATGCCAATAATTACCGAATGACCACCCCCGCCCCCGCTTTCGCTGCGGTGGCGTAATAGCCCGCTCCGCGATCTATGCAAATACTTAATAATTTCAAAAGCTTGTTTTAAGCCTGAACCGGCACAACCTGTCTCTCTCGGGTGGCGTCATGCGATGGCGCTGTAAATCGACCAGGGAGATCCGTTATGTCACTCATCATTATTATCATTTTAGTCATTGTTATCTTCGGCGGCGGCGGCGGTTACTATGGATATAACCGTTATGGTGGCCGCGGACTAGGCGGCGTGTTGGCTTTAGTCTTGTTGGTTTTGATCGTGCTGTGGCTAACCGGCCATATGGGCGGCTATGGCGGCGGCGGCTACAACGCCAACTAAACAACTCAATGCGCAGAAGAAGCGTGCTGATGATCATCATCAGCGCGCTTCTTCCCTATTTTACCAAACCAATTCAGCCTCGCAAAAAAAATCTCTTGCGCAGATACCTACTAACGTGCTGTTATAAGCGCGTGACCAACCCAGCCGCACCACCCACCCTCATCGCGCCGGAACAAGCCATCGCCCGTCTGATCGCGGCGTTGTGCAGCATGCTGTTCGCCATCATCGATGCTAGCCTGCTGCCCGGCTTTTATCGTCGGCATCTGCGCGCCCAAATCGCCGCCTATTTTGCCCGCCTCACCGCCGACCTCACCACACCCCATCAGCCGCGCAAACTTCCAAAAATCAACCCGGCCTCGCCCAAAGCCCAACCAACCACCCGGCAAAACCCAACCGGCGCCGCGCCGCGCGTCCTCCTACCTCACCTCTCTGCACCAGCCCGACCCTCCAAAAATCTTCAAAAACCCGTTTTCACTCCCATACCTCTGCGCGCCTAATTCGTTTCGATATCATAACAAATAACGAACGACCGCGCTTGACGCGAGCGAAACCAGCGACGATCTAAGAAAAATGTTTTCCTTCTTCGAGCGCCTGATCACCCCCACCGCCCCCCCGCCGCATCGGCCCGTACCGCATCTCGGTGAAAACCGCGCTCTATTGCGGTTTTATTTGAATTTCCTGCGCCAAATCCCGGGTCTGGTCGCTGGATTATTTCTCTCCGGCATCATCGTCGCTTTGCTCGACCTGACCATCCCGCTGTTCATCGGGCGCGTCACCGCTTTATTGACCCACAACACGCCGCAAACCCTCTGGGCCGATCACTGGCGCGGCTTTCTCGCCATGGCGTTTATTCTCCTCATCGCCCGCCCCGCCGCGCGGCTGATGCAGGATCTGATCACCAACCAGTCCCTGGCGGCGGGCTTCAGCAACCTGATCCGCTGGCAGAATCATTTCCACCTGGTCCGGCAAAGCTGGAGCTTTTTCCAAAATGATTTCGCCGGGCGCATCGCCAACCGGGTAATGCAAACCGGCCCGGCTTTGCGCGAAAGCATGATCTCGGCGACCAACGCGGTCTGGTATATCGCGGTCTATGGCACGGTCGCGACCGTGGTGCTCGGTCGCGCCGATTGGCGCCTCGCGGTGCCGGTGCTGATCTGGTTCGTCGCCTATGCGATTCTGATGATCTATTCCGTGCCCCGCTTGCGTGATCGCTCGCGCGCGGTGTCCGAAGCCCGCTCCGCCCTGACCGGTCGCATCGTCGATAGCTATACCAACATCCTCACCGTCAAACTCTTCGCCCGCGCCGCCGATGAAGACGTCTTCGTCCAGGAAACCATCGAGCGCCACACCACCAAGTTCCGCAGCCAAATGCGCATGGTCACCGGCTGGATGTTCTCGCTCATCGCCCTGAACGCCGCCATGGTCACCGGCACCGGTGCGGTCGCGATTGCCCTCTGGGTGCATGGCGCCATCGGCCTCGGCGCGGTGGCCACCGCTTTGCCCATGGCCTGGAACATCGCCAATATGTCGGGCTGGATTTCCCATAACATCTCGATGATTTTCGAGAATATCGGCGTGGTACAGGATGGCATGCGCTCCATCGCCCAGCCCCGCCAAATGGGCGACGCCCCCATGGCCGTGCCCTTCAAGTTCCAAGCCGGACGTATTCGTTTCGAGCAAGTCAGTTTCGATTATGGCCGCGAACGCCCCGAAGGTGCGCGCGGCGGTGTGCTGCACGAGCTCAATCTCGACATCAAACCCGGCGAACGCGTCGGGCTGGTCGGTCGCTCGGGTGCGGGCAAATCAACTCTGGTTAATCTGCTCCTCCGCTTCTTCGATCCGGCCACTGGCCGCATCACCCTTGACGGCCAGGACATCAAGGGCCTGACCCAGGAAAGCCTGCGCGCTGCCATCGGCATGGTCACCCAGGATACTTCGCTCCTGCACCGCTCGATCACCGAAAATATCCGCTATGGCCGCCCGGAAGCCTCAATGCAGGACGTAATCAATGCGGCGCGCGAAGCCCATGCGCTGGAGTTCATCGAAGGCTTGGAGGATTGGGACCAACGGCGCGGCTTCGAAGCCCATGTCGGCGAGCGCGGGGTGAAACTCTCCGGCGGCCAACGCCAGCGCATCGCCATCGCCCGGGTGATCCTCAAAGACGCGCCGATCCTGGTGCTCGATGAAGCCACCTCCGCCCTCGATTCCGAAGTCGAAGCCGCCATCCAGGAACAGCTCACCGGCCTGATGGAGGGAAGAACCGTCATCGCCATCGCCCACCGGCTCTCCACCCTCGCCCGCATGGACCGGGTCATCGTGCTCGATGCGGGCCGCGTGGTCGAAGAAGGCGCGCATGAGGCGCTCCTCGCGAGCGGCGGCCTGTACAGTAAATTATGGCAGCGCCAATCCGGCGCGATGCGCCTTGATGCGTAATCAGCGCAGCAATCATCAGGAGACGACATCAATGGCGCATGTGCCCCTCTTATTACAACCGGTGCGGTTTCGCTCAGTCACCGCGAAAAACCGCATCGTGGTCTCCCCGATGTGCCAATATAGCGCCATCGATGGGCTGGGTCAGGATTGGCATCTGCAAAATCTCGGCGCCAAAGCCTTCGGCGGCGCCGGCATCGTCTTCACCGAAGCGACCCATATCTCCGCCGATGCCCGCATCACCCAGGGCTGCCTCGGCCTCTGGACCGACGCGCATGAACAATTCGCCGCCCGCCTTGCAACCCTGATCGCGCAATCGGGTGCCGTGCCCGCCATGCAAATCGCCCATGCCGGCCGCAAAGCCAGCAGCCTCGCCCCTTGGCTCGGCGATGGCATCAACCAACCCGGCATCGAGGGCGGCTGGCTGCCGGTCGCCCCCAGCGCCATCGCCTTCACCCCGGACCGGCCAACCCCGCACGCCCTCACCGCCGCCGAAATCACCGACATCACCTCCGATTTCGCCGCCACCGCCGCCCGCGCCCGCCGGGCCGGTTTCAAAATCATCGAACTCCACGCCGCCCACGGCTACTTATTGCATTCATTCCTCTCGCCGATCAGCAATCAGCGCGATGACGCCTATGGCGGATCGCTGGAAAACCGCGCGCGCATGCTCATGGAAGTCATCGACGCCGTCCGCCGCGAATGGCCGGATGATTTGCCATTGTTCGTGCGGCTCTCCTGCGTCGATTGGATCGAGGGCGGCCTCACGATTGATGACAGCATCCAGATCGCCCGCTGGCTCAAAGCGCGCGGCGATGTCGATCTGATCGATTGCTCATCCGCTGGCGTCTC
>JAJZEG010000224.1 GCA_021828605.1 Pseudomonadota bacterium
GTGCGGGTTGTGGGCATCGATGACCAAAGCGCGGGGTTTGGGCTTGGTCGGGGCGCCGGGCTCAGGGGGGGTGGCGTCGGGTTTGGTGCGGCGGGCGAGCTGGCGGTTGAGGGTTTGGCGCAGCGCAAGGATGGCGCTGGTGAGGTCGGCCGGGTCGATAAGGTTATCGAGCAGGTGCGATAGGTTGGTGATGGCGGCGTCAAAATTGCGCGGCGGGTCGATCAGGATGGGCGAGCCGGCGAGTTCGGTGCCGTCGCGTTCGCAGGTGACGCGGATCAAATGGCGTTCATGGGCGGTGAGGCCGGTGGGCAGGAACAGATCAAAACCATGGGCGCCGGGGCCGATGCCCGCGCGGGCAAGATCGGGGCGGTTGGTATTGGCGATCACCCGGTCGAGCAGGATGCCATTGGTGGTGATCAGCACGGCGAGCGGTTGGTGTGGGGTGGCGGGGTCGAGCGCCCAGCCGCTGATCCGGGTGCGGCAAGCGTGATCGAGGCGACCGGTGAGCATGGCGGCTAGATCAATATGGGTTTGGGTCGAATCGAATGATTCGGCCCAAACCCATGAAATTGATCGGCAAACAAAGACTAGTGTCCCGATTCTGAAATCCGTTGGATTTCAGAATCAGAGTGGACACTAGGAAATGCAATTGTTTAGTGGCCTGCTTATCCATGAAATTCATCCAATGAATTTCAGGGGCGGGACACTAGAGCGTGATGGAGGATAAGCCATCACGATCTAGCCCGGCACCAGGGCGGTGCGGCGCGGGGCCGGTTGGTCGGTGATGGTGGTGAAGGCGTTGGGCAGGCGTTGATGATCGGCGCTGCGGCGCAGATGCAGGCTGGTGAGGTCGGCCTCGGCGGAGATCAGGCTGCGCGGCAGGATGATCGCGAAACCGTGGCGGCCGCTGCCGAGGCCGGCTTGTTCGAGATCGGGGCGATAGAGATTGGCGAGGGTGCGCGCGATGCGGCGCCCGGCCTGGATGACATCGAGACAGACCGGCAGTTCGGCGGTTTCGCGCGATTGCGCCCAGCCAGTGAGGGTGGTGCCGGTGGTGTGGCGATGGATCGATTCGAGATTGCCGCGCAGGGTCGTCGTTATCGGGCTGGGCCGGTTTGCGCGCGGCGAGACCGGCGCGGATGGCGGCGAGGCGCTGCCCATCGAGCAGGCGCTCGGCGCAGTATTGGGCGGGGGGTTCGGTGCCAGGATGACGCAAGGCGTAGGTGGCGGCGTTGTGGAACATCAACCGGTTATCGTCATTGACGTACGTTTCGGCGGGCGCGCCTTCGGCGAGCAGAATATCATGGCTGTCGAGTTCGATATGAAAATAGGCGATATCGGTGATCAGGTCGGGTTGGAGGATGGTGATGCCGTTGATCAGCAGATTGACCGGGATCAGGGCGCCTTCGATGAATAAAGCATGTTGCGGGCTGATCCAGAGATCGCGCTGGGGACGGGCATCGGCGAGGGCGCCTGCGCGCACGCAGACCGGGGTGAGGTGGGTATTGCCCCGGGCGAATCGCGCGGCGTAGCTGCGCCGCCCGATCCATTTGATCGCGCGAATGGCGCCGCTCGCGGTTTGGATCGGATCGCCGATGGCGAGCTGTTCGACCGCGATCGGTCCGTCCGGGGTGGCGATGCGGGTGCCGGGACAAAAACAGGTGACGCTGATCGCTTCGCCGCCGCTGGCATCGGTGGTGACGTTAAAGGCGGCGGAGGTGAAGGTGCCGGTGGCTAAAGTGAGGCTGGCGGCGACGCTGGCGCCGTTATCCACATTCAGGATGCCGCCGGCGGCGCCGGAATTTTGGGCCCAGACCGCAGTGAGCGCGTTGGTGACGCCGCGCAGGATGAGGGTGTCGGTGGGGCCAAAGCCGCTGAGAGTGCCGAGACTGGTGGGGCTGAACGGGGTATCGAGGATCAGCGCATCGTTGCTGCCATCGAAATTGATATTGGGTGTCGCGCCGCCGGAGGCGATGCTGCTCGCGAGTTCGAGCGTGCCGGTGCCAATCGATTGGCCGGAATTGGCATTGAGGCCGAGATTGAAGTCGACCACGCTCATCGCGAGCGGCGCGCTGATAATTTCGGTGCCACCGCTGATATCATTGATGAAAATGGCGCTGGTCGCTTGGCCGCTGAAGCTGTTGAGATCGACGGTGCCCGCATTGAGCGCCACGTTCAGATTGCCGGGATAGGATGCGAAATAAATGTCGTAATTGCCGGGTTGCTGGATATCGGTGATGGATCCGAGTGAGACGCCGACTGTGACTGTTACGTTTCCGCTCATGCGACCCGCCCCCGATTGCATTCCTGACCATCGGGAATGCTATTTCAGGTTGTAGTATCGATTTATCTATTAGAAGTTGTCAATAGAAATATGCGTGGCGGGGATTACAGAAATGCGAAAGGTTAATCGGGGGGGTGATGGGCGCGGCGGTCTTGATCGCGGACCAGCCAATAGACCACGCCGAGTGACAGGAAGGCGATGGCCAGGCCGAAGAGCTGGGCGGCGCTGACATGGCTGAGATCGAGGATGATCAGTTTACGGGCGATGGCGAGCATGCCGATCAGGATCACGATGCGCACGCGCGCCGCCCCTTCATCATGCTCGGCGGTGACCAGGATCGAGCGTTTGAACTCCAGCGCGATGATCACGGTGAAAATGCCGCCGAATAAATCCTGGAAAACCAGCGGGCGGGTCGGGTCGAAGGAGGTAAAGAACACCGCGTGGAAAATATTGAAGGTCAGATGCGCGAGGGCCGCGACCACGATGATCGCGAGCAGCAGCGTCAGGATGAGCGAGACCACGCGCTCGAAATGGCGATAGAGGCGGGTTTCGAGTTTGTCGGGTTTGGTCATGGTGTGTGGGATGTTAGCGCGGAATGGCGGCGGGGTGAAAGAGGGTGCTTGCCGTGCCCGGTGGGGAATGCCATTTGGCAAACATGGAAGAGCAAAAAGATCCGGTCGGCTGGCATGGCACGACCATTTTGAGTGTGCGCATGGGCCAGAGTGTCGCGATGGCGGGCGACGGGCAGGTGTCGCTGGGCAATACCGTGATCAAGGCGAATGCGCGCAAGGTGCGGCGCATTGGCAATGGCGCGGTGCTGGCCGGTTTTGCCGGGGCGACCGCGGATGCGTTTACCCTGCTGGAGCGGCTGGAGACCAAGCTGGAGCGGTTTCCTAATCAGTTGGAGCGCGCTTGCGTGGAGTTGGCGAAGGATTGGCGCACCGATCGGTATTTGCGGCGCCTGGAGGCGATGATGCTGGTCGCGGATCAGGATCACTCCTTCACTTTGACCGGGAATGGCGATGTGTTGGAGCCCGCCGATGGGGTGATCGCGATTGGCTCGGGCGGGCTTTATGCGTTGGCGGCGGCGCGCGCCTTGATCGGGATCGAGGGGTTGAGTGCCGAGGATATTGCCCGCAGGGCGATGAAAATTGCCGGGGATATTTGTGTGTTCACCAACCATAATCTGATTGTCGAAACGCTATGATGGAGAGCCCGACTTATACGCCGCGCGAAATCGTGTCCGAGTTGGACCGGTTCATTATCGGGCAAAATGACGCCAAGCGGGCGGTGGCGATTGCGCTGCGTAATCGCTGGCGCCGTCAGCAATTACCCGAGGCGATGCGCGAGGAGGTGGTGCCGAAAAATATATTGATGATCGGGCCGACCGGCTGCGGCAAGACCGAGATTGCCCGCAGGCTGGCGAAATTGGCGCAGGCACCGTTTATTAAGGTTGAGGCGACCAAATTTACCGAAGTGGGGTATGTCGGGCGCGATGTGGAGAGCATTGTGCGCGCGGATATGGCGGCGGAGGATCGGCTGCTGACCGCGTTGGTGGGTGAGGCCGCGTCGGGCGAGACGCGCGGCAAGTTTCGCAAAATGCTGCGCGATGGCGAATTAGAGGCCAAGGAAATCGATATCGAGGTGCAGGATGCCGCCCCGATGCCGATGGGCCAGTTTGATATGCCGGGGATGCCGCCGGGCGGAACGATCAATTTGGGCGAGATGATGAAGGGGATGTTTGCGCGCCAGACCGGGCGCAAGCGGATGAGCGTCGCGGCCGCGCGGGCGGCTTTGGTGCGCGAGGAGGCGGATCGGCTGCTGGATAATGATGCGCTGACCCGCGAAGCCTGCGCGCTGGCCGAAGATCATGGCATCGTGTTTTTGGATGAGATCGATAAAATTTGTGCGCGGGGTGAAAATGGCTCACGCGGCGGCGGCGATGTGTCACGCGAGGGGGTGCAGCGCGATTTATTGCCGTTGATCGAGGGCACCACGGTTGCGACCAAATATGGGCCGGTGAAGACCGACCATATATTATTCATCGCCTCCGGCGCGTTTCATGTGGCGAAGCCTTCGGATTTATTGCCCGAATTGCAGGGGCGGCTGCCGATCCGCGTGGAGCTGGCGTCGCTGACCCGCGCGGATTTCCGGCGAATTTTGACCGAGCCGGAACATTCATTGCTCAAGCAATATCGGGCGTTATTGGCGACCGAGCGGGTCGAGTTGAGCTTTGCCGATGATGCGGTCGATGCGATTGCCGGATTGGCGGCTGATATTAATGATCGGGTGGAAAATATCGGCGCGCGGCGCTTGGCGACGGTGCTGGAACGGTTGCTCGAAGAGATTAGTTTTGCTGCGACCGACCAAGCGGGGCAGGTGATTTGCGTGGATGCGCAGATGGTGCAGGAGCGGGTGGCGCCGTTGGCGGCGAAGGGCGATTTGAGCCGGTTTATTTTATAGGCGGTGATGAGGGCGCTGGTCACCCGGTTTGCGCCCAGCCCGACCGGGCCTCTGCACCTGGGACACGCCGCCTCGGCGTTGCTGGCCTGGGGCTGTGCCCGGGCAAGCGGCGGACGGTTTTTACTCCGGCTGGAAGATATCGATGCGGGGCGCTGTCGGCCAGAATTTGCCGAGGCGATTATCCAAGATTTAACCTGGTTAGGGTTAGACTGGGACCAGGAGGTGCGGGTGCAGTCGGCGCATAGGGCGGATTATGCGCGCTGTTTGGATCGGCTGCGGGCGCAAAGCGTGGTGTATCGGTGTTTTTGTTCGCGCGCGGATTTGGCGGCGGCGCTGGGCGCGCCGCAAGGGGAGGATCATCGGGTCTATCCGGGATTTTGTCGGGATTTGCCCGCACCTGACGTGGCGGCGCGGGTTGCGGCGGGGGCGGCGTATGGCTGGCGGCTCGATTTGGCGCGGGCGCGGGATTTGATTGCCCAGAACGGGATGGGTCGGGCTCTGGGTTGGCATGAGGTCGGGGTTGGCTGGGTTGAGGCGGTGCCCGAGCGGCTCGGCGATGTGGTGGTTGGGCGCAAGGATGCGCCGGTGAGTTATTTTTTGGCGGCCACCCATGATGATGCGGTGCAGGATGTGAGTTTGGTGGTGCGCGGGGAGGATTTGCGCGCAGCGACCGGGGTGCAGGTGGTGCTTCAGGCGCTGTTGGGATGGGATACGCCGGATTATCGGCATCATCCTTTGCTGCGCGATGAAGCGGGGCGGCGCTTGGCGAAGCGGGATCGGGCGGTGGGGCTGAGCGCGTTGCGCGCTGAGGGCTATTCGCCGGAGGATGTGCGAAATCTCTTGCCGGATTGGCATGGCGCGGTCAGGTTAAACGAATGAGGTATCAGGTGACATTAGCGGTGATAGCGCGCGGATTGGTGATCGGTGCGATGGGATTGGCGCTCGCGGGGCGGGCTTGGGCGCAGCCCGCGCCGCCGGCGGTGGCAAAAATTGCCCGGCGGTCGGTGGGCGCGGTGGTGCTGGTGCAGAGTATTGATCCGGTACATGCGCATCATCCGGCACCGGGCAATGTGCATGGCGCGTCGGTGCCGGTGGCGCCGAATCAGGCGCGTCGGTCAGCTGGCGGGCTGGTGGTGCCGCCGCGCGCGCAACAGGCGTTGGGGACCGGGTTTTTGATTGATCCGCGCGGCTATTTGGTGACCAATCATCATGTGATTGCCGGGGCGAGCCGGATTACCGTGACGTTGCGCGACGGGCAGGTTTTTGCCGCGACCCGGGTGGGTGTCGATAAGCAGGCGGATTTGGCGGTGTTGAAAATCGATGCGGGTCACACGCTACCCTATTTGCGGTTTGGCCATTCGAGCCGGTTGGTGCTGGGCGATGGGGTGGTGGCGATTGGCAATCCGTTTGGGCTGGGCACCTCGGTGTCGGCGGGGGTGGTGAGCGCGCTGCACCGCGATATCGGGGCGCAGCCTTTTGATGATTTTATCCAAACCGATGCCGCGATCAATCGGGGCAATTCGGGCGGGCCGCTGCTGGATGCGCAGGGCCGGGTGATTGGGGTGGATTCGGCGATTTATTCGCCCTCCGGCGGGTCGGTCGGGATTGGGTTTGCGATTCCATCGAGCATGGTCAAGCGGGTGGTCGCACAGTTGATTGCGCATGGCGCGATGCAACGTGGCTGGCTCGGGGTGCGGATTGAGCATGTATCGGCGGCGATGCAAGCGGCGTGGCATTTATCCAATGATCATGGCGTGGTGGTTGCGGGGGTGGTGGCGAAGGGGCCTGCGCGCGGCGTGCTGCGACCGGGGGATGTGATGCTGGCGGTGGATAGACGTGAGTTGCGCGGCACCCATTCATTTCGGGTGGCGGTGGGTGAGCATGTGGTAGGGCAAAAACTGGCGATCCGGGTGCGGCGGGGCGGGGTGGTGCGGCATGTGAGTGTGACGATTGCGGCCTTACCGACCGGGAAACAATCGATGCGTGTGGTGGCGCGGACGCAGGCGGATTTGGTGGCATCATTGGGGGTGCGGGTGCGATCAGCGTCGCTCGGCGTTGCGGTGGTCAGTGTGGTCGCCGGTGGTGCGGGGGCTAAGGCGGGCTTGGTCAGCCGGAGCCGGAT
>JAJZEG010000160.1 GCA_021828605.1 Pseudomonadota bacterium
GCGCCTATGCGGTGATGAACCCGCCGATCCGTGATCGCGAGCATGTCGAGGCGGCCTGGCGCGCGGTGGCCGATGGGCTGGTCGACACCATCGGCTCGGATCACGCGCCGCACCCGCACAGCGCCAAGCAGCGCCCCTGGCCCGATACCGCAGCGGGCCTGACCGGCGTGCAAACTTTGCTGCCGGTGATGCTGAACCAGGTGCATCAGGGCCGCTTATCGCTGGAACGGTTGGTCAGCCTGATGGCCGAGGGTCCGGCGCGGATTTACGGCGCGGTCGGGATCGGGCGAATCGCGGTGGGATATCAGGCTAATTTCACCCTGGTTGATGTGGCAGCGCAGCGCCGGATCGAGCCGGACTGGCTGGTCAGCCCTTGCGGCTGGTCGCCCTTTACCGGCGAGCAGGTCACTGGCTGGCCGGTGATGACGATTATTCGCGGCGAGCTGGTGATGCGCGACGGCGCGGTGCAGGGCGCGCCGAGCGGTCAGTCGATCAATTTCCGCAGTTAACCCTGCGGGCGCGCTCGATCAGCCTTTGTGCGGCGCTATCGATATCGGCGGGGTCCGCGCAATAAGACAGGCGCACGAAATCAGCCCCGCGCGCGCTATCGAAATCATGGCCGGGGGTCGCGGCGATATGCCAATCGGTCAGCAGGCTCTGGCAAAAATCGGTGCTGTCGATCCGCGCCGCGCTAATATCGGCATAGAGATAAAACGCGCCATCCGGGGGGGCGATACTGGCGAGCCCGGCCTGCGGCAGGGCCGCGAGCAGGGTCGCGCGCGACGCGGCAAATCGATCCCGCCTTGCTTGCAGCTCGGCATGGCAGTCAAAGGCGGCGAGGGCGGCGACCTGGGAGATATGCGGCGCGCAAATGAACATGTTTTGCGCCAACCGCTCGACCGGGCGGCATAAATCCTCGGGCAGCACCATCCAGCCAATGCGCCAGCCGGTCATCGAGAAATATTTGGAAAACGAGTTGATCACCATGGCCGATGGGCTGAACGCGCAAGCGGTCGCCACCGGCTTGCCATAGGTCAGCCCGTGATAAATCTCATCGCTAATCAGCCTGATCCCCTTGCCATGACAATAATGCGCGAGGGCGGCCAGATCATCGGGGCTGAGCATCGAGCCGGTCGGGTTGGCGGGTGAGGCGATCAACAGCCCATCGGGCGCCGGGTCGAGCGCGTCGAGCATTGCGATGGTGGGCTGAAAGCCGGTCGAGATATCGGTGGGTAAACGCACCGGGATCAGGCCGAGTGCGGTCATGATGTTCAAATAAGGCGGGTAGCAGGGGGTGGCGAGTGCAATTCGGTCGCCTCGGTTGAACGCCGCCAAAAACCCCAGCGGAAATCCCGCCGAGGCCCCGGCGACCACCGCGATGCGGCTGACCGGGAGCGCAACATCATACCAATCAGCGTAATGGGCGGCGATGCGCGCGCGCAAATCAGCCAGGCCGAGCGCCTCGGTATAGCCCAAAGCGTGCTGCGTCATCGCCCGCTGCGCCGCCGCCAGCGCCGCCGCCGGTGCGCCTTGCGCCGGTTGGCCGACTTCCATGCGAATAATCGCCGGATCGCGAGGGCCGAGCGTCGCCGCCAGCGCGTTGGCGGCGGTGATCACATCCATCACCCGGAACGGCGGCACCGCTTGGGCTGCCCCGATTTTTAACGGCATCGGCGCGAACTCAGTTGGTGCCGAGAGCGAGGCCGAAGCCGTGCTGCGACGCGGTAGCGGCACAGGTCTTCGGCGCGCCGGGCAACCCCCCGGCACAGCCAATCACGCTCGCGCGACCCGGTCCGGGTGCCGCGAGCGGCGCCGCGTTCGGGCGATGCAGCGCATTATAGAGCCCGGTCGCCACCGTCATCGGCGCATCCGCCTGACCCGACCCCACCGCGATGGCGCGGAACCGCGCACCTTGGGTGGCGAGCCCGATGGTCAGCAAAGGCGGCGTGATCTGAGCGGGCGAGGCGGCGAGCACAATGCCGGTTCCCGTCGCAATCCGTCCGGTGCCGAACAGATTATCCATGGTGGTCACGCAGCCCACGCTCCCGCCCAACCGATCCAGCACCGCAAAACCCGCCGAGGCCGGCAACGCGGTCGAGGCTGCGCGCGCCGCCATGGCGGTTTCGCGCGCGATGCGCGCAGCCCCTTGAATATCCTGCGGATGATGGGCCAGCGCCTCGATCGCGGCGGCGGCGCCAACCCCGCCCGAGGCCGGGCGCGGCAGGAGCGCAATCGAACTGCCGAATTGATCAACCATCATCGGCTTGGCGTAAAACGGTTTCGCGCGGCGCAAATCAGCGAGGCTCAGCCCACCGCCCGCCAGATCGGCGGCCTTGGTCAAGCGCCCGGCGAGGCGGCCCTGATAGAAATCAAGCACGCCATTGGCTTGCAGCCGGTTCAGCACGGTCGCGAGGTCGGGCTGTTGCAGCGTCGCACCCGCGCGCAGAATTTGCCCATCGGGGCTCGCGAAAATCGCCCGCGCCGCCGGATCGGCCAGAAAAGCATTGCCAACCACCGCCAAATCCGCCGCGAGCGCGCGTGACACCACCACGCCGCCACCGGCCATGGTTTCAGCGGGAGCGAGGTCCGTGGCGAGCGGCAATTTTCCGTAGCGCGCTTGCAGGGCAATCAAGCCGCGCGCCAGCATCGGCACCGCAGCGGGGCGACTGCCGCCGACACTGCCCGGCGCGGGCAGGAACATCAGCGCGGTGGTGGCGGCTTTGCCATGAGGCGTCGGCAGATCAATCAAGCAAGCGCCACCGCCGCCGAGACCGGCGCGCGACGGCAAAGTAACGGCAAGCGCAAAACCCGCAGCGGTCGCGGCATCGGCGGCGTTGCCGCCTTGATTCAAAATTTGCTGTGCCGCGCGCGTCGCGGCGGGCACTGGCGTCACCGCGAAACCAACCACGCGATGCGGTGCCTTCGGTTCGCCCAAGCCTTTGCTTGCCCCGCCCATCAAATCCTGCCGCACGCCGCAGCCCGATAGCAGCAGCATCAGGGTGATGGCCGCGCCAGCGCAACCGCGCTGAAGCAGAGGGCGGAACCGTGAATGCGGGGTGTTCGATTCTGGCTGTTTGGGCACGAGCAGATCCTCCGGACGCGCCAGATGGCGCGGCGTCGGCATAACGGTGAATTGGTGCCGGGGCAACTCTTGACCCCGCAATGATCCCCCGGTCATCGCCGAATGACCGATGAACCGGTCGGATACGACACGATACCCCTGGTTGTATTGACAATTACGAAAATAACCAGCACCGTTACATCAACATTATTTCATAACGGCGCCCTCGACCAAGGATCATTGTCATGTCACAAACGATGGACTCAACCCCTCATAAAGTGCCGCGGGTGCGCCCGTGGGATGCGATGATGGCCCTGCTGGGCCTGTTGCGCGATCCTCAGGATACCACCCAGGTCTTCCGTCTGACCGATGCGCTGCGCGGCAGTTCCGGCATCAAGCCCTATCAACGGTTTCGCAACACCCCGGTCGGCGCCCGGGTCATCGCCGAACAACAGCATCTGATCAGAACCCTCGCGGATCGCGCGGCTTTGGCCAAGCTGCCGGAAAATAGTCTGGGTCAGCGCTATCTGGCGTTCATGGCCGAGGAAAACCTCACCGCCGAGGGCTTGGCCGAAATCTCAACCGGCACGCTCGACTCCTTGGCCAACCGTGAGGAAGGTGCGAAAATTTTCGCGATGCGCATGCGCGATATGCATGATTTATATCATGTGCTCACCGGCTATGGCCGCGATGAGCTGGGTGAAATCTGCGTTCTGGCGTTTTCCTATCCGCAGCAGAAAATCCGCAGTTTTGCGGTCATTGCGTTTCTGGGCATGCTGCGCATCGGCCAGTTGGTGCGTCGCGCCAAACTCAAGATGTCCGGCGGCGTCACGGCTGCGGTGCGCGAAGCGGCGCGGCATGGCGCGCAAGCCGCCTGGCTGCCGGGTGAGGATTTGGAGGCGTTACTGGCGGAAAATATCGATGTGCTGCGCGCCCGGCTCAATATCGCCCCGCCCACCCGCTATCAGGCGCTGCTCAAACAGGTCGCTGCACGCACGGGGGCCAAATTGGTGAATTTCAGCACGCTGAGCGACCAGTTGGCGGCGCGCACCGCATCACGATAGGCTGATCACGCTCCGCCCGCCCATCGCCGGGCGGAGTGCTTCGGGAATCGTGATCGAGCCGTCCTGATTCTGATAATTTTCCAGCACCGCAATCAAAGCGCGGCCCACCGCAACGCCTGAACCATTCAGCGTATGCACGAAAGCGGGCTTTTCCGGCTTGGCGCCGGTTTGCGCCGGGCGATAGCGCGCATTCATCCGCCGCGCCTGAAATGCATGGCAGTTCGAGCAGGACGAGACTTCCCGGTAGCGACCCTGGCCCGGCAACCAGACTTCAAGATCATAGGTTTTCGCGGCGGCAAAGCCGGTATCCCCCGCGCAGAGCAGCATCCGCCGATAGGGTAAATCCAGCCGCTCCAGCACGGTTTCCGCACAGCGGGTCATGCGCTCATGCTCCGCCTCGCTCGCCTCAGGCGTGGTGATCGAGACCATCTCGACCTTCCAGAATTGATGCTGGCGCAGCATCCCCCTGGTATCGCGCCCGGCGGACCCGGCTTCGGAGCGAAAATTCGGGGTGAGCGCGGTGAAGCGCAAGGGCAGGGAAGCCAAATCGATGATTTCACCCGCCACCAGATTGGTCAACGGCACCTCGGCGGTCGGGATCAGCCAGCGGCCATCGGTGGTTTTGAACAAATCATCGGCGAATTTCGGCAGTTGCGCCGTGCCGAACACGGTCGCGTCATTCACCAGCAAAGGCGGGGCAATTTCGGTATAGCCATGCTCGCTGACCTGCAAATCGAGCATGAATTGACCCATCACCCGCTCCAGCCGGGCCAAATCCCCGCGCAGCACGGTGAAGCGCGATCCGGCGAGCTTGGCGGCGGCGGCGAAATCCATCTGCCCCAAAGCTTCGCCCAAATCAAAATGCTCGCGCGCCGGGCCCGCGAGATTGCGGATCACGCCATGGGTTTTCACTGCACTATTATCATCCTCGCGCATGCCCGGCGGCACGCTGGGATCGAGCTGGTTGGGCAGCGCAGCCAAGGTTTCATGCAGCATCGCCTCGATGCGCCCGACCTGGTCGGTCAGCGCATCAATGCTCTGGCGCAGGCTGGTGCCCCGCACTTCGAGGGCGCTGGTATCGCTGCCCTGGCGCTTGGCGCTGCCGATTTCGGCGGCCAACCGGTTGCGCTCGGCCTGCTGATCTTGCAGCGCGGCGAGTATGGTTTTGCGCGCCTCGGCCTGGCTCAGGAAATCGGACGGCAGCCCGCCATGGTGGCGGCGGGCGAGTTCGGCGTCGAAAAGCGGGCCTTGGCGAAGAACGTCATTCAGATCATGCATGGGAATACTCGGGGTTAGAGCGACATTCGATCAGATGGAATCATCTGATTGGATAAAGTTGCTCGCCAAAACAATGCTCTAGACGTCGGATGGTTTGGGTTGCACCATTTTGACGGCAAAAATCGATAATTCGAACAACAAAACCAATGGCAGCGCCAAGCCGGTCATGGTGAACACATCAGGCGGGGTCAGGATCGCCGCGACAATAAAGCAACCAACCCAGGCATAGCGCCGATATTTCTTCAGCCCCGCCGCGGTAACAATGCCAACCCGCCCCAGCAGCGTCAGCAATACCGGCAATTCAAAACACAGGCCGAAGGCGAAAATCAGTTTCATCACCAAATTCAGGTAATCAGACACGCGCGGCAGCACATGGATTTGGAAATTCTGATTGGCGGTGCTGGTTTGGAAACTCAAAAAGAATTTCCAGGCATTCGGGAAAATCACGTAATAGGCCAAGGCGCCGCCAGCAAAAAACAGGATCGGGGTCGCGATCAAAAACGGCAGTAATGCGCGCTTTTCGCTGCGATACAGGCCGGGGGCGATAAACAGCCAAATTTGTGTCGCAATGATCGGGAATGAGAAAAACGCCGCCGAAAACACCGCGACCTTCACATAGGTAAAAAACGCCTCATACAAGGCGGTATAAACCAGTTCCGGCTTCTGGCCGCGTTCCTTCAGAATATGCACCAGAGGCTGGGCCAGGAAGTAATAGACATCCTTGGCGAAATAATAGGAAATCAAAAACGCGATCAGGAATGTCGCCGCTGACCACAGCAAGCGTTTGCGCAATTCGGCCAAATGCTCAAGCAGCGGCATTTCCCGGTCATTGATCGGATCACTGATCGGATCACTGATCGGGTCACTGGTCGGATCGGGGGGCGGGCTGGTTGGTTCGGTTGCGTCGGTATCCATGATCTCGCTTTACCAGATTCGCGTGCCGGGGGGTATGAAGGCCGGGATCGGTCGGTTGCGCGCCGCATCGGGCGGGATGAAGGCAGGCGCGTCAGGCGGCAGGGCAGAGTCGCGGTCAAAATCCTGGGCGTCAAACATGGTTTGCTCGCCAATCGAGGCGGTGCCGGTGCTGGGCTCGAACGCATGATCCAAATCACCATCCGGGTCGATATGGCGTTCAATCGCACTGCTCAAATCGAAATTGCGCAGGCTGCGCAGCTCGCTGCCCACATCGGCCAGATCGGCCTCGCGCATCAAATCCTGCAAATGTCCCTGAAACTCACCGGCCAGGCCGCGCATTTTGCGCAAGCCCGCCGTCGCGGTGCGAATCGCCACCGGCAAGTCCTTGGGGCCGATGACCAGCAAGGCCACGACCAAAATCACGCCTATCTCTGACCAGGAAAATCCG
>JAJZEG010000352.1 GCA_021828605.1 Pseudomonadota bacterium
ACCACCAAAAATCGCCATCGTCGCCATCATGCGTAAACTCGTCGTCCTCGCAAACGCTCTACTCAAAGCAGGCCGAGATTGGCAACCTTACGCCGCTTGACCACAACGGATACTCTAATTGCCGCTATACGTTTGGGCGCTTGAAAAAACCGGGTTCGCTCGGTGGATCAGCGAAATGTTCGGTGACGCTCAGCACCTCGGCATGAGGCGGGCCGCGTCGGCAGGCGCGGAGCAAATCATCCACCGCATCCGCATCGCCCGCGATCAGCGCTTCGAGCGTGCCGTCCGCGCGGTTACGCACCCAGCCAGCAATGCCCTGACGCCGAGCCCGGCGGGCGATCCAGTCGCGAAATCCAACGCCTTGGACCCGCCCGGTGAGGTGGATATGTTTACTGATCATCGCTCACTCACGCGCGGGTGAGGCGAATGAACAAGGCAGCCGCCTCGATGTCGGCGGCAATTTCGGCTTCGCGCGCGGTGACCGCCGGGTCGATGCCCCATTTTTCCGCCTGAAACCCGCTCTCCAAGGTCGCGAGCTGATGCGCCTGTTGCGGGGTGAGCGCCTCGCGCAGCACGGCAAAAGCCAGAATCAACGAACTTAGCCCACTGGTTAGTCGCTCCAGACCCGCGAGCGCCCAGATATCACACGCAGCCAAATGCTGCTCAATCGCGGCGAGGGTCGCTGGTGCCGGGTCTTGCGCGCTGAGCGCGCTGGTGGCCGCGAGCGGCGCGTTGAGGGTGGTTGCAGCCCAATCCAGCCAAGGTTGCCACGCGGCCTGTTGGCGGGCGGCGAGTGCGGGCGGATCGATAGCGCGGTAAATGAGTAAATCACCGCGCAGGCGGCTCAAGAGGCGTGCGACCAGGGCCGCAGGATCAGAAGCGATCACCAATTTGGTCTGACCGGCCAGGCTGGTGAGCCGTAAATTGCTGGCCTCGACGCTGCCGCCGAGGGTTGCGACCTGCCATTCGGTGGCAATCGCTGCGGCCAGCGCGCGCTGGGGCACGGCGAGCGCCGCGCCATTGGGCAGGCGCAGCGGTTTCGCATCGAGCAGGACGGTGAACATCCCCTCCGCCTCGGCGACCGAGGTTTCACTCCAAAAGCGGCGCATGCAGGATCAGCCCGTGCTTATTTGAACAACGAGTTCAGCAGATTTTGCGGCCCTTGCAAAATCGGCTTGGATTGGCGTTGCGTCTGACCCGGCTGGGCGCTGGCGAAACCGGGTCCGGGCGGCAAGCCGGGATGCCCCATGCGCGCTTGCAGCAAGGCCACGCGACAGCTTTGCGGATTGGCATTTTTGGTCATGCCGAGCGCGTTGGTGACATCGCCCAAAATCGACCTGGTTTGCGGCGCGCCGAAACGCTGCACCAAGGCCGAGGCCGCACCGCGATAGGCGCCGGGGGAGGCGAGGCCGGCGCGCGGATGGGCGAATGGGCCGGTAACGCCGACCGCGACCGGCAAGCTGCTGGCCCCGACGCGGAGTGTGGGCAGAAACACCAGGTTAAGCCGCTCGGCGCGGAGCGACAAATTACCGGTGCCGGTTAAAGCCAGACGGCTGGAATCGAGGGTAAAGGCGCTGAGCCCGACAATGCCCTGACGCGCATTCAGTCGGGCGGCAAAACAGCGCAACGCCACCGGACCGGGTTGGCTGATCGCTCCGCTCGGCATGCCCACCCCGGCGAGAACAGGCTTGATCGCCTGACCCAGCGCAGCACCCCCGATTACGCCATTGACCGCTGAAATGCCGACCGCGCCGTTCAAACGCGAGGCAATGCCATGGGCGGTTTCACCGCTACCCGCCAGATCGACATAGATTTGCGCGGTGCCGGTGGTGTTGTGCGCACCCTGCACGCCAAACAGGCGCAGCAGCGATTGCAGGCGAAACGCCGGAGCCTGACCGCTGAATGTCAGGTGCGGCGGGGTGGCATTGCTATTGACGCTCATTTGCGCAGATACCGCGCCGCCTTGGGTTTGCGCATCCATCGGGCGGATCACCAGGACGCCTTGGTTAAGCAACGCATGCGCGACCACCGCGCGGTAATCGGTCTTGCCATCCTGCACATGGTTGATCGAGAGTTCGATGTTGAAATCAGCCTGGTGCAATAGGTTGAATGGCAGGGCGGTGTTGGGGATCAAACCTGTTGAACCGGAATGGGATGGTGCGGGTGCGGCGCCTGGTGCGGGGCCGGGTGCGGGGTTAGTGATGTTCGGTGGGGCGGCGAAGGCCGCACGCAGGGTCGTGAGATCGAGCCGGGGTGCGTTGATCACCGCTTGGATATCGGGGATTTTACCGAAATTGACGGTCGCGGCACCGGCGAGCTGGGCCTGATCGGCGGTGATCGCCACCTGATCGAGAGCGAGCGCGTGGCGCAGTCCCTGGCCATGCGGATCGGTGAGCAAACCCGCCACCGCCAAATGGGTGAGTTTGGGTAAATTGGCGCCGAATAACGCGCCGGTTTGCGATAAATCAGGGGTTTGCGCGTGGATTTGCACATCCACCCCCGATAGGGTTTGCGGATGATTGATCGTGCCCTGCAGGCTCGCGGTGGCGGCGGCGGCTGATCCGGTCAGATTGATTTGCAAGGGCGTTGGTGTCGGTTTGGCCGGTTTCGTCGGGACCAAAGGTGATGGGCTGAATTTGCCTGCCAAAAGCGGGCCGAGCGGTCCGATAGTGCCATTTACCGCGATTTTTTGCCCTGATTGAGTGCCCGAGACGTTGAGCGCGACCGCTTGATCGAGTGCTGGCATGGTTGCGGTGAGGGCGGTCAAGCGCAATCCGGGGCGGATGGCGCTCAGATCGGACGCGCCCGCCGAGATCGCGGCATGAGTGATATCGGGCATGGCGCCGGGTTGGCTCAGGCTGATATCAGCCGCGAGCTTCAGATTTTGCAGCGCCGGAAGTGCGGCGCCAAAGCCATAGGCGTTGAGGGCGGCGAGATTGGCCACCTGGCCGTTGAGGGTCAAAGCGATGCCGCGCGCCGTTGTCGGGTGCGCGATGCTGCCGTGCAGCGATAAATCACCGCCCGCGCCATGCAGGGTCAGATCGACCGGCCAAGCCGTCGCGGCGCTGCCCGCTTGGCCGTTTAGCAGTCGCCCGACCGGGCCGATTTTGCCAGCGAGGGCGAGAACATGCCCGTTAATATTGGCCGTCATCGCCAGATGCAGGCGCGAGTCCAGATTGGCGGCATGGCCGGTGAAGCGGCTGATTTTGATGATGTCGGGTGCTGAGTTCGACGGTTTGCCGCCGATCAGCGCCGGGGTTGGATCGATGACGATGGTTGCGTTGATGACGCTGACCGATTGCAAGGCGATATGCCGGTGGCGCGGTGCTGAGCTTTGGCGGTGGGCCAAGGCCGAGGAGAGGCCGGATGAGCCACGGTTTGGCGCCACCACCCAGTTGCCGATGCCGGTCTGATTGCGCTCAAGGGTGATGACGGGGTCAATCAGGCGCAGGGCAATGATATCGACCGAGCCGCTGAGCAAGGGCAGCAGCGAGACTTGCGCCTGCAGACGCGGCAGGCTGAGCAGGGTTGTGGTGGGGAAACCCGCTGGATTGGCCACAGTGATGCCCGATGCGGTGATGGTCGGGGTGAAAGCGATACCCATGCGCAGGGGGCCGGTAATGCTGACCTGGCGATGCGTCGCGCCTTCGATGGCGGCGATGATTTGCGGCTTGTAGCGGTTGGGGTTGAAGCGCGCGACCATGATCAAAATAACCGCAATCGGCACGATAATGACGAGACCGATCACGATGAGAAATAGACGTCGCAGCCGCATCGTGGAACTCCTTAAAGTCTAACCCTGTGTCGCGTGTTGAGGGGGATATGGGGAGTGCAAGTGAGCAGATCGAGATGCGGCGTGGTCAGAAACCGAACATATGATCGAGGGAAAACGCGCCATCCGCGCGATGTTTACCATGATAGCCAAACAGGCGGCAGGTGGTGTCACGGATCATCACATAGCCGCCTTCCGCCTCGCGCACCGCGTCGGCTGCGAACAAAGCGCGCGGCTCGACCCGGGCTGAACCCGAGCAGGCGATGCGCAGGGGGGATTCGGCGATCAGCGCGCCGGATTTGTCGTGGAGGGTTAGGCTGGTGTCGGAGGTCGGGTGCCAGCGCGCGGAGGCGGGATAAATTAAATGCGCGAAACTGGGCGTGGCTGTGCTGCCCAAATCGAGGAATAGCCGGGTGGATAGGCCGGGCGGCGGGCCAGCATAGGATTGCGGCTCGTTTTTCCAGGTCATCAGCGTGTTGAATATATGCGCGCCGAAGCTGGTTTCAGCGGCGTGGGATTGATCGCGGCGTTCGTAGCGAAACAGGCCGTGCAGCCAGCCATCAGCATCACCGCCCTCGGTGAAATCATAAACCAGTTCGCCGTGCCCGCCTTGCGCCAGCGCGTTCGGCCCCAGCAGCGCGTCAAGATCAAGGGCGATCTGATGATCGCGCGCGAGCAGGCCCACCGGATGGCTGAGCAGCAATTTTCCCTCCGGGTCGAAAATATCAAGTCGGAGTGGCAGATTAGCCTGTTGATGCGCCATCGGCGTGGGCAGCGCGATGGTGGTGAAATGGTCGCGCGGCAAAATCGGAAAGGGAAGTAAAAATCCGCGCCCCAGCAAGGGCGATAGGGTTTTGATCGAGGGATCGGGCGTCAGGTCGGCGCGCTCGACATTGATATGGGCGATGCGGGTGCGCTGATGGCGCACCACCTCATAGCGCGGCCGGACCAGATGCCGCCCGGCGCGCAATTCGATTTGCGCGGGCCAATGCAGGCCCGGCAGCAAGGTCGCGACGTCAATGGCCCGGGTGGCGAAGGGTGCTATTGGTTCATCGAGTGCCACCGGCTGCTCCGCGCCCATCCGATCCAGGCTGATCGCGCCTGCGGGGATGGGCACCGCATGGCTGTTTTGCACCCAGAGGATCACCTGCTCATCCGCGCGCGGCGCGGGTAGGCCCGCGAAACGCTCGGACGGCCAGGCATTGGCGTCATGGGTGCAGGATAGGCTGCCGGTGCCGTCGGGGGCAAAAATATCGAGCGCATATTTCACCACATCATGACCGGCCACGCCGATGGCGTGAATGAAAAGCTGGCCGGTGAACGGGCCGAGTTGGTGGGTTGCGCGCAAGGTCCGACTATCGATTTGCAGGCTGGCCGCACCCTCGGGAACCTTCTGCTCGAATTCGGCAAGGATGCTGCCCGCGCCATCATAAAGGCGGCACCAGAGCGTCACCGCGCGCGCGCCATAGCCTGACCAGTAATTGGCGGTGACCAGCCGGGTGGCCAGATGATCATCATCGCGAAATAGCACGAAATTGGTTGCGAAATTCAGCGGATCCAAATAACGGCGCTGATTGGTCAGCATCGCATCCGGCAAGCGCACCACATCGAGGCTAAGGATCGGGATCGCAGGATCAAGAATCGCGCGCAAGCGAGCGATCAGACGCTGGGCATCGAACGCGGCGATCAATACCAGATCCGGCTTGGCTTGCGGCAAATCGGTCAAAGGTTGGGTTGGATAGCCCGCGCGCAATGTGCCGAGTGCTGATGTATCCGCGATATAGAGACCGCTCACCGGAAAATCGGGCGCCAAGGCACGCAAGGGAGCAAAAATCCCATCCGGGTCGAACACCGCGAGGCGCTGCGCACCGCGCAAGGTTTGCGCAAGGACCGATAGTTTTTCAGCGGCCAGCGGGTGGGCCAGCGCTTTATACACCGCATTGCCGCCGCGCAGATTATCGAAAGTGTCAATCGCGAGCATCAGAAATCCATCCCAAACATTGGCGCAGCGCCTCGGCTGCAGCCGGTGTGTCGTTCAGCGCATCGGTGGACCAGCTGTCCAGCCGTCCGGCGAACCAGCGTGCGCGGCCTCTTGTGACCATATCATCCATGAACGCGCCGATCCGCGCCGAGCGGCCCGGTAATCGAGCGAGCATGACCGGCGCGCGGGTGGCGACGGCTTCGGACACCATCGACACCGAGTCGGCGGTGACAATAATCGCATCGGCCAGAGCGAGCATGCCGAAATACGGGTTTTCACCTTGCATGTCCCAAATATCGGCGCCGAGCGGGGCGAGGGTTTCGGTGAAAATCGCGCGCACGAGCGGCGAGGTGCGACGGGACGGGGTGAGCACGAGGCCAACATGATCGCGGCGCATCATCGCGGCCAGATCGGCGGCGAGGCGGCGCGCGGTGGGCTCATCGAGCCGGTAGCGACCATTCGAGCCACCGATCAATACACTCACCAAAGGGCGCGGCAATGGCACAAAGCGCGCGGACCATTGTGCGGCGGCGGCGTCGAGCAAGGCAGGGGTAACCCGGTGCAAGGCGGTGCGGGCGATAAACACGTTCGCGCCGTTAATCCGATCATGCGGGGCGGCGATGATCAAATCAAAACGCGCCGGATCGAGCCTGGGATGTTGGATAATCACCGCCGGGCGATCAGGGCTGCGCAACTGGGCGAGCAAGCGGGCGGCAGCACCGCCGCAACCGATCAGCACATCGCCGAACGG
>JAJZEG010000164.1:0-916 GCA_021828605.1 Pseudomonadota bacterium
CAGCAAGCCATCGACGCCGCCGAGATCGACGAAGGCGCCGTAATCGGTGATGTTTTTCACCACGCCATCGAGGATTTGGCCTTCTTTGAGACCCTGGATCAGCTCCGAACGCTGCTCGGCGCGGGTTTCTTCGAGGACGGCGCGGCGCGAGACCACGATATTGCCGCGCGCACGATCCATTTTCAGAATTTGGAATGGCTGGGACATGCCCATCAATGGCGTGACGTCACGCACCGGACGGATATCGACCTGGCTGCCCGGCAAAAAGGCGGTGGCGCCGCCCAAATCGACGGTGAAACCGCCTTTGACCCGGCCATGGATAATGCCATTGACCCGCACGCCGGATTCGTGGGCGCGCTCCAGCGTGGTCCAGGATTCTTCGCGGCGGGCTTTTTCGCGCGACAAGACGATTGAGCCGTCTTTATCCTCATAGCGTTCGACGAACAGGTCGAAACTATCGCCCGGCTTAACTTCCTGTGTCCCGAATTCTTTGACCGGCACCCGGCCTTCACTTTTCAGTCCGACATCGACAACGACGAAATCATCGTCGATCCGCAGCACATGGCCGGTGACAACCGACCCTTCAAAGCCGGTATCGATGCCCAGTGAGCTATCGAGCATGGCGGCGAAATCATTGTCGGCAGCATGCTGATCAGCGTGCGAGCGCGTGGCAGTTGCGGTAGAACCCATGAGACGATGTTGATCCTTGAAAACGAGATCGGCCCAGAGCCGATCGGGTTGGCGTGCGTGGATAAAAAATGATCGACGGTTGATCAGATACCCACGTCTGGCACGGCGATAGCGCCGGCTCGGTTGAAGAAACGATTTGGTTGGAACGGACCAACGCAGATCGGGCCGCGAGCACCATGCTGCGACCAGAGGCGGTATTAGCGATAAATCGAGGGTTACGCAAGGG
>JAJZEG010000164.1:926-6438 GCA_021828605.1 Pseudomonadota bacterium
CGGGCAGGCTTCGCGCCGTCGCATGTCGTGCTATAGACGCCGTCATGAAAGATTCTCGCCTGGTCAAACCGCGTCACCCGCTCCGGCTGTTGCCGATCTGGCTTTCACTCCCGTTGCTGCTGAGCGGCTGCGGGCTGTTTGGAAGCGGCCACCCGAAACCTAGCACCGGTCAAGAGTCAGGTGTGACCGCGATGAGTGCGGCACCGCCCTCGGCGAGCACTGAATATCAGGCGGGGATTGCGCAACTGCGCAAGGGCAACAATAAAAAAGCGGCAACCGCGTTTAGCGCGGTGCAGGTTAATCACCCTTATTCGACCTGGGCGACCCATGCGGCTTTGTTGCAGGGTTATGCCGATTATCGGCGGCAGAACTTTACCGCAGCGGTCGGCGCCTTGACCCGGTTTGTGCAGTTGCATCCGGCGAGCCCGGAGGCGGCCTATGCCTATTATCTGCGGGCTTTATGCTATTATGAGCAGATCGAAGGGGTGCATCACGACCAGACCACCACCAAGGAAGCCGCCCAAGCCTTGGGCGATGTGATTACCCGGTTCCCCAACAGCGTCTATGCCAGCGATGCGCGAATCAAATTGCGGTTGGCGAAGAATCGGCTGGCCGGCCATGATATGGCGATTGGCCGGTTTTATGAGCGGCAAAACCTGTATCCGGCGGCCATTATCAGCTTTCAGAAAGTGGTGCAGCGCTATCAGACCACGACCTTCGTGCCCGAAGCGCTGGAGCGGTTGGTCGAGTGCTATTTGGATTTAGGACTGGTTGATGAAGCCAAGCGCACCGCCGGGGTGCTGGCCTATAATTACCCCGGTTCCCCTTGGTATCAGGATGCCTATAATAAATTGCGCGCGCATGGGCTGTTGAGCAAAGGCGATGTGGCGCCGCATAAATCGGGCGGCTGGCTGTTCGGACTGCTCTGACCCGGTTGGTCGCCGATCATGCTCATCGCCTTATCGATTCGCGATGTGGTGTTGATCGATCAGCTTGATCTTGAGTTTGCGCCTGGGCTGACCGCGTTTACCGGCGAGACCGGGGCGGGAAAATCGATTTTGCTCGATGCGCTGGGGTTGGCGTTGGGTGCGCGCGCGGATGCCGGGCTGATCCGGGCGGGGGCCGCGCAATCGGTGGTCACAGCGGCCTTTGCGCTACCCGCTGCCCATCCGGCGCATCAGTTGCTTGCCGAGCAGGGTTTGCAATCGGATGATGCGATTGTGCTGCGGCGGATTGTGACGCGCGATGGGAAATCCCGCGCGTTGATTAATGATCAGACCGCGAGCGTGTCGTTGCTGCGCCGGATTGCCGATACGGTGATTGAAATTGAGAGCCAGCATGCGGCGATTGCGCTGGCCGAACCTGCGACGCAACTACGCCTGCTGGATCAATATGCGGTTGCACCCCGGTTGCGCCAGCGCACGGCGGACGCGTGGCGCGATTGGCGCGCGGCGGTGGCGGCCCTCGCACAGGCGCAAGCGGCGATTGAATTGGCGCAGCGCGATGAGGAATTTTTGCGCCATGCGCATGGCGAATTATCCGCCCTCGCCGCTCAGCCCGGCGAGGAGGATGAGCTGGCCCGCCAGCGGCAGCATTTGCAGGGGGCGGAGCGTCGGGCGAGCGCGATTGAGCAAGCGTTGAGCGAGATTGCCCCGCGCGAACGCCGTTCGGCGGGACCGGCGGTGGCGCTGCGCAGTGCCGGGCGCAACCTCGCGCGCTTGGCGGAGGCCGAGCCGGAGAGCCATGCCGCGCAGGGATTGCGCGCGATTGAGCGGGCCGAGGAAGCGTTAGCGGAAGCGGAAACTCTGTTATCGCGCGCGAGCAGTGAGGCGGCGCCTGATCCACGGGCGCTGGATCAGATTGAGACGCGGCTATTCGCGCTGCGGGCCGCTTCGCGCAAATATACCACCAGCGTCGCCGAACTGCCTGCTTTGTGCCGCGAGTTTGCTGAGCGGATTGCAGCGTTAGATACCGGCGCGACGGCCATTGAGGGGTTGATTTTGGCGGCGAGCCAAGCGCGGGCGGCGTTTGCTGCGGCGGCTGAGGCGTTGCATCAGGCGCGCGGCCAGGCGGCGGAGCGGTTACAGACGGCGCTGGCGCGCGAATTGCCGCCCTTGAAGCTTGATCGGGCGCGGTTCACCATTACCTGCTCGGCGCTGCCTGAGATGCGGTGGTCGGAGGCGGGGATGGATGAAATCCGGTTTGCGGTGGCGACCAACCCAGGCGATACGCCCGGCGCGCTGGATCGCGTCGCCTCGGGCGGGGAATTGGCCCGGTTGATGTTGGCGCTGAAAGTTGTGTTGACCCAAGCGGGATCGGCGGGGACGGTGATTTTTGATGAGGTTGATAGCGGGATTGGCGGCGCCACGGCGGCGGCGGTGGGCGAACGGCTCGCGCGGATTGCGCAAGGCACTCAGGTGTTGATGGTGACCCATTCGCCGCAAGTGGCGGCGCGCGCGACGCATCATTTTGTGGTGGCGAAATCGGCCAGTAAAACCCGGGCGCAGACCACGGTGCAGCGCCTCGATGCGCAGGCGCGACCCGAGGAAATTGCGCGCATGCTCGCGGGCGAAACGATTACCGATGCCGCGCGGGCGGCGGCGCGCAGCTTGCTGCAACCCTGATGAGCAAGGATGCGCTTACAGCGTTGGCGTTGGACGCGTTGCTCGCCCAGATTGCCGAGGCGGATCTGGCCTATCATCGGGATGATCGACCGGTGATGGATGATGCGCGCTATGATGCGTTGAAACGCGAAGCCGAACGGCGTGGCGCGGTCTTGACCCAGGTGGGTGCGCCGGTCGCTTCGGGCTTTGGTAAAATCAGGCATATCCAGCCGATGTTATCGCTCGATAACGTGTTTGCGCCGGGTGAATTTGCTGAATTTTGTGCGCGGATCAGGCGATTTTTGGGCCTGGGGGCGCAGGAATTGCACTTTGTCGCGGAGCCGAAAATCGACGGGTTATCGATTGCGCTAACCTATCGCAATCGGCAATTTGTTCATGCGGCGACCCGAGGTGACGGCGAAGAGGGCGAGGATGTGACGCGAAATGTGCGCACACTTTCCGACCTGCCGCTGAGCTTGCCCGAGGATGCGCCGGACCTGATTGAAATTCGCGGTGAAATTTATATGGCGCGCGCTGATTTTTTGGCGCTGAACGCTACACAAGCACGGCCTTTTGCCAATCCGCGTAATGCGGCGGCGGGGAGTTTGCGTCAGCTCGATGCGCGCGTTACCGCCAGCCGTAAATTATCGCTGTTTGCCTATGCGCGGGGGAGTGCGAGTGCGCCGGTTGCGTCAACCCATTGGCACTATTTGGCGGTTTTGCAGCGTTGGGGGTTTGCTGTCAGCCCGTTAGCAAAGCCGATCACCGAGACCGGGGCTGCGGATTTTCAGGCGCAAATCGGGATGCAACGGGCCGAACTGCCCTATGATATTGATGGGGTGGTTTATAAACTCGATGATATCGCCTTGCAGGATCGACTTGGCTTTGTCGGGCGCGCGCCGCGCTGGGCGGTGGCGTGGAAGTTTGCCGCGGAACGCGCACTGACCCGGCTGGAGGCAATTGATATTCAGGTTGGGCGCACCGGCGCGCTAACACCGCGCGCGACACTGACGCCGGTGAATGTCGGTGGGGTGATTGTGACCCACGCCACCTTGCATAATGAGGATGAAATCGCGCGCAAGGATGTGCGGGTTGGCGATAGGGTGGAAATCCAGCGGGCGGGGGATGTTATTCCGCAAATTATTGCGGTGATGGCGGAAAGCAGGCCGGCGGGCGCAGAGAAATATATGTTTCCCGATCATTGCCCAGCCTGTGGCGCGTTAGCGATCCGGCCTGAGGGCGAGGTGGTGCGGCGTTGCACCGGCGGCTTGTCCTGTCCGGCGCAGGTGGTTGAGCGGTTGATCCATTTTTGTGCGCGCCTGGCCTTTGATATTGAAGGCATGGGCGAGAAAACCGTGCGTGAGTTTCATGCGCTCGGCTGGCTTGATACGGTTGCGGCGGTGTTTGCGCTCCCCGAGAAAGAGGCCGAGATTGCCGCCCTTGAGGGATGGGGCGCATTATCGGCGGCCAAGCTGAGTGCGGCGATTGGTGCGCGACGGCGGATCGGGCTGGGGCGGTTTATTTATGCGCTGGGGATCCGGCGCATTGGCGAGGCGAATGCGAAGTTGCTCGCGCGGCATTACGGCAATTTTGTTGGCTGGCGGCAGGCGATGATGGCGGCGCAGATTATTGGATCGGATGCGCGGCTCGAACTCGGGGTGATTTCGGGGATCGGGCCCTCGATTGCCGAAGAGTTGGTCGGGTTTTTTGCTGAGCCGCATAATCAGGCGCTGCTTGATCAATTGGCGGCGCTGGTGACGATCGAGGATGAGATCGTGATCGGTGCCGATAGCAAACTTGCCGGCAAAACCATTGTGTTTACCGGCACGTTAGAAACCATCACCCGCCCGGAGGCCAAAGCGCGGGCTGAGGCGGCGGGGGCAAAAGTGACCGAGAGCGTGTCCAAGCGCACCGATTACGTGGTGCTGGGTGCAGAGGCGGGATCGAAGGCGAGCAAGGCGCAGGCATTGGGCATTGCGCTGCTCACCGAGGCCGAGTTTCGCGAGCTTGCGGGGTAATCACGCCGCGCAGTTGCAGTTGCAGCTGCGCGGCGTGATCGGTGCGGATCAGCTATAATCAGCGGCGACGGTGACGTCACGGGTGCGATCCGAGGCGAAGGCGTGGAACACCGGCGACAGCACGGTGGCGATGATCACGTTCACCGCGAAAGTGACGATTGCGATATAGCAGGGCACCACCATGCCAAAAATATGGAACGGGTAGATCGCCCCGGCCAAATGATTGAGCAGAGCCAGATGAGTGGCGAGGAGAAAGCCGCTCGCCCAGCCGATCAGCAAGGCCCAGCCGTTATAGAAGCGGGTGAACAGGCTGAACACGATGGACGGGAAAATCTGGATCATCCACATCCCGCCGAGTAATTGAAGCTGGATGGCGTATTTCAGCGGCAGGCCGAAGACGAAGAGCAAGGCGCCGATGATCATCACGATGGAGAAGAGTTTGGCGACCATCGATTCCTGGGCGGGCGAGACGCGGGCATTGATGAACTGGCGCCAGATATCGCGGGTGAAAATGTTAGCGGACGCGATGGCCATAATGGCCGCAGGCACCAGCGCACCGATGGCAATGGCGGCGAAGGCGACGCCGACGAACCAGCCGGGCAGCGTGTGCAGCAGCAGAGCGGGCACCGAGAAGCTGGGGCCGAACTCCTTAAAGCCCTTGGCGAATTCAGGCATGGCGCTCACCCCGGCGACGGCGGCCATCGCGCCGAGCAGGGTGATCAGCCCGAGCATGAAGGAATAAGCAGGCAGGATCACCGCGTTGCGGCGGACCACGCTGCGGCTGCGCGCGGACAGAATCCCGGTCATGGCGTGCGGGTAGAGGAACAGGGCCATGGCCGAGCCGAGAGCAAGCGTTGCGTATCCAGAATAAATCCCGGTGCTGCCTTTGGG
>JAJZEG010000242.1 GCA_021828605.1 Pseudomonadota bacterium
TGAAGCGTTCGAGACCGATCATGCCGCCCGCGCACCCTGGCCTAAAATTACGGACGTTATTGTGGTCAGCACCGATATGGCTAAGCGGCTGCGTGATGTTGCACCCACTCTTGAGCGCAGCACCCGGCTGCATATTATCCATAATGGCGTCGATATAGCGCGCTTTGCCCCGGACCCCGCGATACGGCGTGAACCGCTCCGCCTTGGCTGGTGTGGGAATTTTATTCTCCGCAAAAATCCGGCACTCGCCCTCCAGATTCTCGCTGCCCTGCATCGCACCGAGCCGCGCTGGCGCCTGGCCATCGCCTCAGGCGGCGGCGATCCGGTGGCGTTCGCGAGTTTCAGCCATCTCGCAGCAAAGTTGGGTGTCTCGCTGGCCATCGATTGGGAGGGTGCGGTGCCTCAGCCGAGCATTCACCTTTGGCATCAACGCAACGCGCTGCTGCTGTCCACCAGCCTGCATGAAAGTTTTGGCTATGCGATTGCCGAAGCCGCCGCCTGTGGGTGCGACATAGCACTCCTCGATCATCCGGGGGCGGCGGAGTTTTGGCCTGATCAGACGATGTTTGCATCGGTCGAGCAGGCGGTCGCGATCATTGAGGCGAATGCGCCGGAACGCTGGAGGGATCATATTGCCGGGCAATTTTCACTTGATCGCCAAATCACCGCTCTCGCGGCGATGCTCAATCAGGGAGGCTAACTTATTTGGATGGTGCCGGAGAGATCAAGCGGATAGGCGCTGGTGAAGCCGGGGATTGGCACTGGCAGGTTTACCGTTGCGGTGATTGAGTACGTGACGAAGGTTTGCAGCGGATTGCTTGACGAGCAGGAGGGCTTACTCGTGGTTGGCGGGCTCGGATTGGTGGATTGCTGGTTGGAGGCGCAATCATAGGTAGTCACTGGCGCCGTCGCCAAGGTAACATTGGCGATGGTGTTTGCCGCCGCCGTGTTCAAAGCACTCGTCACAGCGCCCTGGTTATTGGCATTATTCGGATTGGTCCAGGCGTAAAAATACAAGGATTGCAACGCCCGATGCATTTGAAACCGCTGGGTCAGCACGAACAACATATCGACCGAGCCAACCGTCAATGGCAGCAAAAATAGTGCTGTGACCAAAGCCAACTCGATGGTGACCGATCCGCGTTGCCCGGTTCGCCGCAATCGACTGATGATCACGATATGACACCGACATTGGTCGCAGGCGCCATCACCGGTTCAGTGTCGGACGCGGTGAGATGGATGCCGTTATTGAATAAATAGGGCAAGGCAATGGGCACCCAGTTATAGGACACCGTAACGGTGACATAATTGCTGGATGAGGTGTTTTGGGAAACGCAGCCCGATGGGAGGCCCGATGTGGGCCCAAACCATTTCACAACCACGGTTGGCGCAGTGCTGGGGTGAAAAGGTGGGCTGGCGCCCGCGTTGAATGCGTTCTGCACCGCGTTGTTTGACGCTGGGATATCCGGGCAGGTGGTTGGCGGCGTGCCGCCATTCGCGGTCGCCGAGAGAATATCGGACGCATCCGCACTCGCCACCCGCGCGGCGTTGGCCACGCCATTCTGCAACCCGTTCTCGGTCAAAGCGAGGAAACCGAGATTGATAATGCCGAAAATAAACGCAAATAACAGCGACGCCCCAATCGCAAACTCAATCGCCGCCACCGCGCGCCTGGCACGCCCGAATTGCCGCACCCGCCAACCAAACTGACGCAACGCCATTGATTGCTTATCCTTCACCAACGCCAAGCCCTGCGCTAACCTCAATCACTCATCCACAGATTACTGCTCGTGGCCGCAGAGATCAGGATCGATCCACCCACCGCAATCGCCTGCAGCGGCGGCCCGGACCCACAAACCTCAATCGAATCGGTCTGGCTCGTGTAGCCAGAGTTAGAGCTAGATCCCACATTTGGCGACGTCACTGAATTATAGAGGTTATTTTTCGAGCCCGACGAACAGGATAAAGACGAGGCGGGCGGCGGGTTATCACCCTGCATCGACGCTGGAATATAATTCCCTGAACTGATGGTTGATGTCGGATCGCCGGTCTGCTGGCAGGGCTGGCGACCGCCGCACACATAGGTCGTTTCAACCGCGCCCGCGTAGATCGGATTGCCATTGGTGAAGGTAACCGAGGTCACATAAGTATCCGTCACCGTCTCATAACCATGGGCCGGTACCCTCACATAATAATTCGCAGTGACATCTCCGTTTGTGGTCGGGGCATTTGCCCCAACGGTGCTTGTATTAATCGTGCCGCTCGTGCCCGGGGTCTGTACCGGACCGGTGCAGACGGCGTTAGAATTACTGGTCAACCCGCTCGGCAAGACGCCAAAGGGGCAGACCTGATCGGCATATGGAATGGTAAAAGCCCGATCGCCTGGGTTGTAATAGGTCTGCGACTCAGTGGTTGTATAAGACACCACCCCTTGCTGGATCTGCCCCGGGTAAATATCGGCCTGGGTGGTGTTCAACAATCCACCGACCTGCGACCCACCGAAATAGAACCCATATTGCGAATCCTGGTTGGTGTAGGAGACGTAACTCGCCACCGACGAATTCGGCAATACCGCGTTACCATCGACGATCAGAAACGACTGGCCATCATTATTTGGATCGGTAAACACGATGGTGCTACCTGGATCGACCTGCAAACCGCCGCAATAGGCTGCCGCCGGGATGGTGCAGGTCGCACTCGGCGTGTTGCCGGAAACCGGTGCGCAGCGCAAATTACCATCCACTGTGGTTTTGGGCGATACGATTACCGGGCTCCAGTTTGCCTGGTAGGAAGGACCATTATTATACCAGCCATACCCAGGCTGAACCGAGACACTGCTGCCCGCGCCAAAATAAAGCTGCACCGTGTTCCCGGTATAAGGGTCGGTCCAGGGCTCGGAAATGATCGAATTGGTGGTGTAGGACGTCGCGTTACCGATCATATTGCCGTTGCCATCGACTAGACCGCCCGCCTGCGCCAGTAACTGCGCACAAGGCGGAGCACTTTGCAGATCGATATTACCAGTATTATTGTTATTCACCTGATTATTATTGTTGGTGATATAACTCGCGGCCGCCGTCGTATTCGAGCCCTGGAAGATGGCACCTGAATTGCCCCCGGCCAATCCCACGCTGGTCAAATTCGATCCCACTGTCCCGGACGGAATAAAATTTAGTCCGCCGACATGGAAGGTTGGGCCCGCATTGCCGGTCAAAGCCAGGAGAGTGGAATTGGTTGGCGGCACGATATTTTTTTGCAACGTGCTCGATGCACTCGCGGCGAGGGTTGATTGCGGCATCCCGAGGATTGCCGAGAAAAATACCGGTGCGGGGGTTTTCGCCAGCACCGTCACGGTGCTGAATGTCGCTTGTGAGGTCACGGGCTGGTTGCCCGCTGGCGTTTGAAAGCTTGAGCCGCCATTATTCACCGTGACAACCAGATTGTTCGAATTGAAGCTGTACTGGTTGTTGGTCGCCAGATTGGCGGCATTGACCGCAACGGTCTGCAAGGTCGATTGCGAACTCTGGCCCGAACGCGCCGCTGCCATCGCCCCGGCATCCGCCGCAAGCTGCATCGCTTGGCGCGAGCCATACCAATAGGTGACATCAGTCACTAATCCTGCCATACCTAACAGGACCGGCGCTGACAGCGCGACCATAATCGCCACTGCCGCGCGGCGTGTCGTTAATCGCAACTTCACCGCGCAAGTGACTTGTTTCAAAAGATTTTTCATCGACCGCACCCAACCTCTCGCGGGTTATATCTGGCTACCTCTTTGATTTATTAACGAAATATCGGAAATAAAGCAATTAATTCTTTCGAATTGGTTAACCGCCCTCAATCCGATCAATCAGTTATGAAATCCGGTCGCGACCAAATAAAGCTCCCGGCTATCCTTCCGGCTCGCAGCAGGCTTGGCGTGGCGCACCAGTCGGAAATTTTGTTTGAGCGTGGTCATCATCTGACCCTGCGCGCCGCCTTGAAATAATTTGGTCACAAACGCCCCGTCCGGCTCCAGCGTGCGCAGCGCGAAATCGAGCGCCAATTCCGCCAGTGCTACAATGCGCAAATGATCGGTCGCCACATGACCCGTGGTGTTCGGCGCCATGTCGGATAAGACGAGATCAGCCTTGCCCCCCAGAGTTTCGAGTAACAGCTGCTCAATGGCCGGGTCTTGAAAATCGCCTTGCAAAAACTGCGCGCCCGGCATCAGGTCGATGGGCAATAAATCAATGCCAATCACCCGCGCCGCGTCGCGCTGCAACGCCACCTGCGCCCAACCGCCCGGTGCGGCACCCAAATCAACCACCCGTAAACCACGACCCGAGGGCCGGGCGCGAAGCAGGCCAAATTTTTCATCAAGTTCAACCAGTTTGAACGCTGCCCGCGAGCGCAGCCCCTGCGCCTGGGCTGCCTGCACATACGGATCATTCAACTGCCGCGCCAGCCAACGCTGTGAGGAGGGCGAATGTTTTTTCGCCGTTTTTAATCGCACCGCATTGCTGCGCGGTGGCACGGCGAACTGGTCGGTCATGCCCGTTGCTGCGGCGTGCGCACCCGGCTGGCCCGGATCAACCGCAACAACATGCCTTCGCGCAAACCACGATCGGCCACCGCCAAATCCGGCGCAGGCCACAGCCGCGCGATGGCGGCGAAAATCGCACAGCCCGGCAACACGAAATCAACCCGGTCCGGCCCAATACACGGATGATGCATCAACCCCTCGCGCCCCAAAGCCCGGATCGAGGCGAGCGCGTCCTCAAACATCGCCCTCGGCAATAACGCCCCATCAATCGCCCCGCGCCGATAGCGATCAAGCTTCAAGGCAATCCCCGCCACCGTGGTGACGGTGCCGCTGGTGCCGATCAACCGCACACCGCCTTGGCGAATTTCCTGGCCGATACGATGCGTGCGTTCAAACGGCTCAAGCAGCGCCTGCACCTCGTCCACCACGGCATTGAACCCAGGCTCGCTCTCGCAAAACCCAACGCACCGTTCCGCGAGCGTGACCACCCCGACCGGAATCGTATGAAACCCGATCACCTGGGGCAGGCGCTGCGCCGCCGGGGCATGGCGTGGTGGGACGCGCACCCACGCGACCTCGGTCGAACCGCCGCCAATATCAAACAACACCGCCCGGCGTTCGGTGTCACAAATTAATGAGGCACAGCTCTCTACCGCCAGGCCGACCTCCTCACGCGGTGAAACAATTTCAATGGGTAAGCCGGTATCGGCCCGGGCCTGGCTGACGAAATGCGTGCCATTCTCGGCCTGCCGACAGGCCTCGGTGGCGATGGCGCGCACATCATCGACCTGCCAGCGTTCCAACCGGTCGGCACAGACGCCTAGCGCATCAATCGCCCGGCCCATCGCCGCATCGCCCAGCATCCCGGTCCGATATAGCCCCTCGCCCAACCGCACCACGCGGCTAAAACTATCCAAAATGTGAAAACCCCGCCCGCTCGGCACGCCGACCAGCATCCGGCAATTATTGGTGCCCAAATCAATCGCGGCGAAAGCCGGTGGCCGACCACGGCGCGACGCCGCCGGACCAGAATGGCCCGCGGAACGGTCGGTCGGCAGGGACAGGTCACTCGCCATCACCCTTTATATTTGCAAGCTGACGGCGGGCGGAGCAAGCACCATTTACCGTCCAGCGGCAAATAAGACGCTAAATTACCGATTGTACAGCAAAATCGTGCCGAACTTGCCAGCATCCAGTCGCGATGCTAGCTGAACCGCTCAGCGATGGGGGATAGTTTAGCGGTAGAACTTCCGGCTCTGACCCGGACAGCCCTGGTTCGAATCCAGGTCCCCCAGCCATCTTTACGCTAAAATGGGCTCACTCTCCCTTGGGGGCGACGATCCCCAAGTTGGCGCGCATGGCAGTCAATGACGCAAGGCCCCCCATTCCATTCGCCAATTCAAACAGACGATTCGTCACACGATGCCGCCGAAGATGCCGCCCACACCGGCGACAGACAAAATGGAAGCAACAGAGCCCATTTCCGTCACACCTCCGCCCAATCCTCGACGCGTAACCCCACCACCCGAGAAAACTCCCGCATATTGTTGGTCACCAGAACGCATTCGGTAGCAAGCGCGTGTCCGGCGATCATGGAATCGTTGCCTCCGATGGGCGTTCCCTTGGCGCCCAAATCCTGCCGGATACGCATGGTCGCTTCGGCAGCCTCCCGCTCCCACGGCAAAATGATGGATAAACGGGCAACAAACGCCTCAACAAGCGCCGCATGTCGCGGCGATGCGTTCTTGCCAATGGTACCGAGCAGCATCTCATAATAGGT
>JAJZEG010000114.1:0-1581 GCA_021828605.1 Pseudomonadota bacterium
CAATCGCAATCGGCGCGCGATGAAACGATTTCCGTCACCGCCCCGGCGGCGATGCAGTTGCGCGCCGCCCAAAAAGGCGGCTGGACACTGAGCCACAAACAAACGGGCAAAATGCTAACCCTATCCGCCCGCTTCACCACCCATCATGCCTATTATGCCGGGCCCGCCACCGTATCCGCGCGCGATTACAGCCCGATTTTTGAAGTGACCAGTTTTCCCACCTGGGCCTCGGTCGGTGCGGCCTATTGGGCGCGCGCCCAGCAACAAGCCGCGGTGACCCCGGTGGTGCAAACCGTCGCCAATCGCATCGCGGGGAATTTGAAAGGCTGGGCGGCGGTGAAGGCGCTCTATGCCTGGGATTCGGCCCAGGTGCGCTATGTCGGGCTGGAATTGGGCGTCGGCGGTTTCGTGCCGATCTCGGCGACCAAAACGCTGGAAACCGGCTATGGCGACTGCAAAGCGCATTCCACCCTGCTCGAAGCCCTGCTCGCCGCCAAAGGCATCACCGCCTATCCGGTGATTATCAACTGGAGCAACACTTTCAGCAAACCGCCTTTGCCCACCCCGTTCTGGTTCAATCACGCCATCGATTATCTGCCGAAATACCATGTATTTCTCGATAGCACCGGCGAATATGAAACGCCCGGTCAACTCGCCATCGGTGAGCGGGGCAAACCAACCGTTATCGCCGGCCCGCATCCGCGCCTGCTCTACACGCCCGGCGCGCAGCCTGCGCATAATCGGCTGGTCTATAACGCCACTTTGCATCTGACCGCCTCGGGCGGCATCACCGGGCAAGCGCAAATGACCACCCATGGCTGGTGGGCCTGGATGTATCGCGAGATTTTCGCCTCCGTGCCGCCCGGCGCCTATGGTCATGTGATGAATTTGCTGCTCACCCCCAGCGGCGGCGGCAGCGGAACGTTCTCTCCGGGTGTGCCCACCGTGCTCGATCAACCCTTCGTGGTCGGCGCCCATTGGTCGAACCCGCATTTCACCGCGCCGGGCAAAAATATCAGCTTCCCAATGCCACCCGGCCCGTATTTAGTGCCCTCTTTGTCGGGCACGCCCAACCCGATCAACGCTCTCGCCGCCGCTGCGGGCGCTACCCTGCGCCGCCATCCGGTGGTCACCTATTTGGGCCAGGTCGATTGGCAAACAACCTTGGATATTCCAGCAGGCTACGCGCCGCGCTACGTGCCGCATGACGTCGCCCTCACCAACCCGGCGGGTAGTTTCAGCTATCACGTCACCACCACCGCCAGCAGCATCGTCACCAACTATACGCTGAAACTCAATAAAATCGTCTATGGTCAAAAAACCTATCCCGCTTTGCATCAGCTGTTGCTGGCTGATTTGAAATCCCAGCGCACGCCCTTTGTGCTGACCCGAACCCCCGCCTCGAAGCCGCGGAGCTGATCATGACCCAATCCCTGCCCCGCCTCGGCGCGCTCACCGGCGCCGTGCTCATCGCCGCATCCGGCCTTGGCTTCGCTGCTAACAAACCCACTATTGCACCGGTGGTGAATTACAAAATCCTGCGCGTCGCCAAGGTCAGTGGCGTGAATCCTATGGGAAGCT
>JAJZEG010000114.1:1591-6257 GCA_021828605.1 Pseudomonadota bacterium
TGAATTACAAAATCCTGCGCGACGCCACGGTGATTAGCGTCAATCCTAACGGCAGCTACACCAAAACCGTCACCCGCATCGTCGAGCCGCTAACGATTGCCGGGGTACAATCGGTGTCGCAAATCGCTGTCGCCTATCCAGCCAATTTTGCCACCGCCAAAGTTCTCTATGCCTATACCCAAACCAAATCAGGCAAAAAACTCAACGTCGTTCCCTCGGCGATATTCGATCAATCGGCGCATAGCGCGCTCACCGCGCCGTTTTTGAGCAATGGCAAAATCCAGAGCCTGGTGTTTCCGGCGGTGCATCCGGGCGATGTGCTGCATATCAAATATCAGGTCAGTTTTACCCATCCCTATTTGCCAGGGGCCTATGCCGCCGCTTTGGTGCTCAGCCCCTCGGTGCCGATTGACCAAGCCTCCCTCACGCTGACTGTGCCTGCAACGATGCACGCTTACGCCAAAACCCGTGGTCCCTGGCAGGTGCATCAATCGGCGCATAGCGTTACCATCACCGGCGCCTATCATGGCGCGATTTTTCCACCGCTGGGCTCGGCGGCGATCACCCAATATGCGCCGATGGCGGTGGTTACCACCAGCACCCACTGGAAAACTCTGGCCCGCGCTTACACCAAAGCCGCACAACCCGCTTTCACCCTCACATCAGCGATCAAAACCACAGCCCATAACGCCAGCAAAGGCGCTTCGGGTGAAAAGGCGGTCGCTAACATTTACCGGTGGATGCAACATCATATCCAAACCATCTCGGTCAATTATCAAAGTGCCGGTTTCACCCCGCCCGCCGCGTCCGAAACGCTCGCGAAAAAACTCGGCGACAGCAATGCCAGTGCGGCCTTGCTCGTCGCATTGCTCGGTGCCGACCATATCAAGGCCACGCCTGCATTGATTTCACAAAGCGCGCGCTTCGTGCCCTATCCCGGCGCTGACCCGTTCGCGTTCAACCATTTCATCGTCTATGTGCCCGCTTTTCACCTTTATTTAGACCCGCGCTATCGGCACGCTTCCCCAAGCTCAATCCCGATTGCGGATGCGGGCCGACCGGTTTTGCTGACCGGCGCTGACGCCAAACTAACCACCACGCCCGGCCCTAACCTGAAAACCGTGCAATATGGCATCACCGATACCCTACGCCTTGCCCGCTCCGGCGAATTATCCGGCAGTTCGCAGCAAATCGCCCAAGGCTGGCGTGCCGCCGAAAAGCGCGCGGTGCTCGGCGATAAAGCCGGTCGCCGCCTGATCAATGCTGCGGAAAGCGGCTTTTACCAACAGGGCAATTTCGGCTCGATCAGTGATTTACGCATCGCCAATCGCAATGATTTGGGCAAACCGATTGCGGTGACCTATCATTTCAAAAAATTTGGCGTGCTCGATGGCGGTCATGAAGGGGCGATGCTGATCCCCTCGGATCATTTAATCGCTGGTGCCCTGGCGCCGTTCATCGACCAAGCCAAACGCGCTGTGCCAACCATTACCCAACCGCAACGTATTCACTATACCTTGCATTTGCAACTGCCGATCAGCATGAGCCCCGATTTCATGCCCAAAAACCGGAAAGTCACCACGCCGATTGGCGATTATGCCGTCACCTACAGCATTAAAAACCATGTGCTGACCGTGCAAAAATCGCTCGCTTTGAAATCCTTCGTGGTCAATCCGGCTGACTATCCTTATTTGCACCGGCTCGCGATTGAGGCGCTGCAAAATAGTCATAAGGTTTTGCTGTTGAAAAAATCCAAACTCTCCTCCTGATCCGACAGCGCCTGCGATGTCCTGCTTGGATATCGCAGGCGAACGCGCTAAGCCCCTGTCATGGTGATTGCTCCTTACGCCTCCGATCCAAGCCGCTCGCGCGGTCGCCAGTTCGCTGAACCGGCGAGTGCGACGCGCAGCGCGTTTCAGCGTGATCGCGACCGGGTGCTGCACTCCACAGCCTTTCGCAAACTGCAATATAAAACCCAGGTTTTCGTGATCCATGAGGGTGATTTCTACCGCACCCGCCTCACCCATAGTCTGGAAGTCGCGCAAATCGCCCGTAGTCTGGCGCGCGGCCTGGGGCTTGATGAGGATTTGACCGAAACCTTGGCCCTCGCCCATGATTTGGGGCATCCGCCCTTCGGCCATGCCGGTGAGGCCGGGCTGAACGCCGCTCTCGGCGCGCATGGCGGGTTCGATCATAACGCGCAAAGCCTGCGCAGCATTTCGCTGCTGGAATGTCGTTATCCGCATTTCGATGGGCTGAACCTCACTTGGGAATCGCTCGAAGGCATCGCCAAACATAACGGCCCGTTGCCCAATCCGCCTGACTATATCGCGGCGTTTGATCGGGCCTATCCGCTTGATTTAACCCAGCAAGCCGGCGCCGAAGCCCAGATCGCCGCCCTGGCCGATGACATCGCCTATCACGCCCATGACATTGATGACGGGTTGCGCGCTGGCCTGTTTGGTCTGGATGACCTGACCGATCTGCCGGTGGTGGGGGCGATGCTCGCCCAAGCGCGCAGCCTGACCAACGATCCAGGCCGGATCAGGGCGCATCTGGTGCGCCAGATGATCGGCGTTTTCGTCACTGGCGCGCTCGCGGAAAGCCGTGATCGTCTGGAGCGCCTCGCCCCGGCCAATGCCGATGCCATTCGCGCCGCCCCCCATCCGGTGATTGGCTTCAGCCCCGAGTTTCTCTATGCCCGGATGTATCGCCATTGGCGGGTCAACCGGATGACCCATAAGGTTGAGATCGTGGTGCGCGAGTTAGCGAGCTTGTTGCTCGAACGCCCCGACCTGCTGCGCGATGATTGGCGCGAGCGCGCCAGCGCCCCGCATGACAGCGCGACCGCTGATATTGTGCGCGATTACATTGCGGGCATGACCGATCGTTTTGCCCTCGATGAGCATCGTCGCTTGATCGATCCCTATTCTGCCGCTTGAGGTCCTCATGTCTGAAAACCTGTTCACCGATTTGCGCGCGATTGTGCTCGCATCCCTCCAGCGCCTGCATCCCGGGCTGGAGCCGGGCCAGCTCGCGCGCATCGAAGTCACCCCGACCCGCGAGGCGGCGCATGGCGATATGGCGACCAATGCGGCGTTAATCGCCGCCAAACCGCTCGGTCTCAATCCGCGCAGCCTCGCCGCTGACTTGGCTGCCGATCTGGCCACCCATAAGCTCATCGCCACCGCCGAACCAGCAGGGCCGGGTTTTATCAATATCGCGCTCCATGACGCGGTCTGGCAGGCGCAGTTGCCGGTGATGCTGCAAGCGGGCCTGGATTATGGCACCAGCCGCCTCGGCGCGGCGCAGCGTGCCAATGTCGAATATGTCTCGACCAACCCGACCGGCCCGCTGCATGTCGGTCATTGTCGAGGCGCTGTGGTCGGCGATGCCTTGGCGAATTTGCTGGCCAAAGCCGGTTTCGCGGTCACCCGCGAATATTATGTCAATGATGCCGGGGCGCAGGTGATCGCGCTCGCCTGGTCGGTCTATTGGCGGTATTTGCAGGCGATCAACACGCCGATGACCGAGGCGCAATTCGCCGCCGCCACCCCAACCGGGCTGCAATATGCCGGCGATTATCTGATCCCGGTGGGCGCAGACCTCGAGGCCCTGCATCAAGAGCGCCTGGCCAGCCCCGAGCGTGGCATCGCCGATCCGGCACTCTGGCTCGACATCGTGCGCCCTCATGCGATTGCGGCGATGATGGATTTGGTGCGCGATGATTTGGCCGCGTTGGGGGTGCATCATGACGTGTTCACCAGCGAAGCCGATCTGGTGGCCGCAGGCGGGGTTGGCCGTGCGGTTAGCATCCTCGAGCAGCGCAACTTGCTGTATCAAGGCGTGCTGGAGCCACCCAAGGGCAAAGCCCCGGAAGATTGGGAGCCGCGCGAACAAACCCTGTTTCGCAGCACCGATTTCGGCGATGACGTGGATCGTCCGGTGCGCAAATCCGATGGCTCGAACACCTATTTTTTGAACGATATCGCCTATCACGCCGATAAGATCGCCCGCAATTTCACCCTGCTGATCGATGTGCTGGGGGCGGATCATGGCGGTTATACCAAGCGCATGCAGGCGGCGGTGCGCGCGATTGGCGGCGCGGCGGCACCGGAATTCGAGATTGTGCTGTGTCAGATCGTGCGGGTGCTCAAGGACGGGGTGCCAATGCGCATGAGCAAGCGCGCGGGCACCTATGTCGAGTCGCGCGATTTGATCGATGCGGTGGGCGCGGATGTGGTGCGCTTTATTATGTTAATGCGTAAATCCGATGCGCAAATGGAGTTTGATCTCGATGCCGCCGTGGCGCAAACCCGAGAAAATCCAGTTTTTTACGTGCAATATGCCCATGCGCGCTGTCGCTCGGTGCTGCGCGCGGCTGGCGCGATGGCTGAACTCGGTGCCATCAATGACGCTGATTTAGCCAAAGCGGATTTAACCACGCTGACCGCGCCCGAGGAACGCGCGCTGATCCGCCGCCTTGCCGCGTGGCCCCGGCAAGTGGAAGCGGCGTGCGTTGCGCGCGAACCGCACCGAATCGGATTTTTCGTGTATGATGTCGCCTCGGACTTTCACGCGCTTTGGAACAAAGGCCGCGATGACACCTCGCTGCGCTTCATTCGACCGGACCAACCTGTGGAGTCGCGGGCCAAGCTGGCTTTGG
>JAJZEG010000383.1 GCA_021828605.1 Pseudomonadota bacterium
CCGATCTAACCCGCCTTGCGGCATCGAAAACGGATTATGCGAGAAGGCGATCGATTTGGTGTCCTCGTCATATTCATACATCGGGAAATCAACAATCCAGCAAAACTTAAAGACGTTCGGATCGATCAAGCCGAGATCAGTGCCGAGTTTGCTGCGAACCGCACCGGCAAATTTCGCCGCCTGCTCGCGCGGGCCAGCGGCAAAAAACACCGCATCACCCGGTTTGGCCCCGACCGCCACCCTGATCGCCTCGGCGCGGGCCGGCTCCAAATTTTTCGCAATCGGCCCCTTGGCGCCCTCGGCATCGAACTGAATATAGCCCAGCCCACCAGCCCCTTCGGCGCGCGCCCATTCATTCAATTTATCGAAAAAGCTGCGCGGATGGGCGCCACAGCCCGGCGCTGGAATCGCGCGCACCACCCCACCCGCCGCGACGATTTTCGCGAACAAGCCAAAACCGGACTCGCGGAACGGCTCGGTGACATCGCTGATTTCCAACGGATTGCGCAAATCGGGCTTATCCGAACCGTATTTCAGCATCGCCTGATCATAGGCGATGCGCGGAAACGGCCAGTCACTCACCGTCCGACCTTGCGCAAATTCCTTGAACAAGCCACCCAATACCGGCTCGATGGTGGCGAACACATCCTCCTGGGTGACAAAACTCATCTCGAAATCAAGCTGATAAAACTCACCCGGCGCGCGATCAGCGCGGCTCGCTTCATCGCGAAAACACGGCGCAATCTGGAAATACCGATCAAACCCGGCCACCATCAATAATTGCTTGAACTGCTGAGGGGCTTGCGGCAACGCATAAAACTTACCCGGATGCAGCCGGGCAGGGACCAGAAAATCCCGCGCCCCTTCCGGCGACGAGGCGGTGAGGATCGGCGTGGTGAACTCGGTAAAACCACGCTCGGTCATCGCGCGCCGCAACCAGGCGACAATATTCGCGCGCATCATAATGTTACGATGCAGTTTTTCGCGCCGCAAATCCAAAAACCGATAACGCAACCGTAAATCCTCAGGGAATTGCGCATCACCCGCAACCTGGATCGGCAGCTGATCCGCAACCGACTGCACCACCAGGCTCTCCGCGCGCAGCTCAATGGCGCCGGTCGCCAGTTTCGGATTTTGCGTGCCCTCGGCGCGGGTCACCACGCTGCCGGTGACGGTAATCACACTCTCGACCCGCAAGGAGGAGGCGATATCGAATAAGGCCGATCCTTGCGCGAACACGCATTGGGTCATGCCCGCATGATCGCGCAGATCAATAAATAACAGCCCGCCATGATCGCGCTTGGCATGCACCCAGCCGGAAAGCCGGGCGGTGATCCCGGCATCATCGTGCCTCAGGGCGCCGCAATTATGGGTCCGATAGTCATGCATGAGAGTCAGTCCTGATTAAAGTCGTGGCGCAAATGACGGGCCGCCCTCTTTTCTGTCAAGCCAGCCCGTGCCACTGACCAGGAATGAAACCGAGCCCCGCTTTCGCCGACCCCATTCTGATCACCGAAACCTCTGCCCTTGAGGCGCTTTGTGCGCGGCTGGCCACGCATGATTTTATTACCGTCGACACCGAATTCATGCGCGAGCGCACCTATTTTCCGGAGCTCTGCGTCATCCAAATCGGCGGCACTCACGATGTCGCGGTGATTGATGCCCAGGCGCCGGGCCTTAATTTATCGGCACTTGGCGCGCTGTTCGCCAATCCAGCGATTACCAAGGTGTTTCACGCCTGCCGCCAGGATGTCGAGATTTTTCTGCTTAAATTCGGTGCGGTACCTACCTCGATTTTTGACACCCAAATCGCTGCAATGGTCGCGGGCTTTGGCGATCAGGTCGGCTATGACACGCTGGTCTCGTCCTTGACGGGCGGCAGCATCGATAAGGCGCATCGGTTCTCCGATTGGCAGGCCCGGCCCTTGTCAGCGGCGCAAATCAGCTATGCAGCCGCCGATGTCACCTGGCTGCGGCTGGTGTATCAGGCGCTGGGCGACCGACTAGAGCGCGAAAAGCGGCTCGCTTGGGTCGCTGAGGAAATGGCGCAACTGGCCGAGCCCAGCACCTACCGCACCGAGCCCGAGGATGCGTGGCGGCGCCTGAAATTACGCGGCTCGAACCGCCGACAACTCGCTTTGGTGCAAGCCATCGCGGCATGGCGCGAGCGTGAGGCGGCGCGCATCAACATTCCGCGCCAACGGGTGATCAAGGACGAGCAAATTCCTGAACTTGCAGCCATCGCCCCCAGCAATGCCGATGATTTGATGCGGGTGCGCGGCCTGAGCAAAGGCTTTGCCGATGGTAAATCGGGCACCGCCTTGCTCGCGGTGATTGCCGAGGCCAAATCACTTCCCGACCGTGATTTACCGGCTGCACCCACCCATCATGACACCGCACGCCCGTCACCGGCTCTGGTTGCCTTATTGAAGGTGCTGCTGGCCGAGTGCGCCAATGCCAACCATGTTGCCGCGCGGTTGATCGCCTCCTCAGAGGATATCGACCGTTTGGCAGGGGATGAAGACGCTGATTTGCCCTGCCTCACCGGCTGGCGCGCCGCCGTATTCGGCAACGACGCCCTCCGGCTGAAAGCGGGTAAAATCGCGTTGGTCGCGCGCGGCAGGCGGATCGAGACCATCGCGCTCTAAACTATAATGTAGAGGCGGATTCAGACATTTAATGGGATCACAACGCGATTCCATTCAGACGGTTACCGGTCTAATGGGGTTGGATGTGCTTTCACGCCCCGACCCGCCACAAGCCCTATCCGTCTGACGTCAGTCCCGATGAAAGTGAAGAAGAAGTCCCGGTCGGCGTCATGATAAATGCTTCATTAAATCGTCGTGGTCAGACTGAAATCGCGGCTCCATCAGGTCCAGCCGAATTGTCGGGAAACGCTCGTTTTGTTTTATGTTCCGCATGGCCGGGAAGTTTACCACCGGATCGATAACTAATCCGTCCGATTCTAGGAAAATCAACCGCCATGCACGCAACCACGACACATTTGCATATGATTCAACGTCAAAGGCATCAGTAAATTCCGCTTCGACTTCAGCTTTTGTTTTCCTTATTTCGGGTGCAATCCCGTTGGTCTCACAAGAATCAATATATGCCTCCCAGATCAGGTCAGAGAAAACATATCCCAGTTTCACGCCGAAAAAGTCAGCGCTTCCGGGCGTCCCATGATGGACATTATGTTCGACCACATCAAAGTTGAATCTGACGCCTAAATTTTTGTCTTCACAAATTCCGCGATATGCCCTCCAGTCGTCCATTGCCGGATTTCCGCGAACAAGAAATTTTATAAATAATTGTTTATTCGTGTTTTCTGCGATACCGTGGGAACATCTCCAGCCTTTGGCTGCAATATAAGTTGCTCTGGCAACCATAATTATTTTCTCCTCAATGCCGAGTAGTCAACGCCGATTACCAACGCGGATATCCGCACGCACCGCCATACCCGCTTTGGCGTTTATTATCGCTCTTAAAGGGTGTTATGTACTTTGGCAGATTGTGGGTCTGATGGAGTTGGATATGCTCTCACGCTCCGGTCCGCCGCAAGCCGTATCCGTCTGACGTCAGTGATGACGAATGGTCGCTGGTTGTCCCGTACCTCACGCTGATGACCGAGGACGCTCCGCAGCGGGAGCATTCGCTGCGGGAGTTGTTCAACGCGCTGCGTTACGTGATCCGCTACGGGATCGCCTGGCTGGCGACGAAGCCGCTCATTTACCCTGCCTCACCGGCTGGCGCGCCGCCATATTCGGCGACGACGCCCTCCGACTGAAAGCAGGCAAAATCGCACTGGTCGCGCGGGGCAAGCGGATCGAGACCATCGATCTCTAATACATATGCTGACCGCCATTGATCGACATCGTCGATCCGGTGACGAAATCCGCATCGTCAGCGGTCAGAAACAGCACGCCCCGCGCAATATCCTCCGCATGGCCCAACCGGCCAACCGGAATTCGCGCAATGATTTTTTCCAACACATCATGCGGCACCGCGCGCACCATATCGGTATCGACATAGCCGGGTGCGATCGCATTCACGGTAATCCCAAACCGCGCGCCTTCCTGCGCCAGCGCCTTGGTGAAGCCGTGAATGCCCGATTTCGCCGCAGCATAATTGACCTGACCATATTGGCCAGCCTGGCCGTTGATTGAACCAATATTGACAATGCGCCCGAATTTTTTCGCGCGCATCCCATCGAACGTGGCTTTGCATAAATTAAAGCACGAGCCCAAATTGGTATCGATCACCTGATCCCACATATCGCGCGACATGCGCGACATGGTGCCGTCGCGAGTGATCCCGGCATTATTAACCAGGATTTCCACCGGCCCCAAACGATGGGCAATCGCCTCAACGGCTTTGGAACAGGCCTCAAAATCGCCCGCATCAAATTGCACCGCTTCGATTTTATGAACTTCGGTAAAATTCTGCGCAGCGGTCTGATTGCCGGCATAACTTGCAATAACCGTGCGCCCCGCCGCTTTCAAGGCAATGCTAATGGCGGCACCAATCCCGCGCGTGCCACCGGTCACTAATGCAATTCTGGACATTTTTTTCCCTTTTCGATGCAACCCCCGGCTATCGCGTTCCGGTTACCAATCATGGGCCGGATTCGCCGTGAAAGTCCATGATTGGATCATGATATTGTTCCCTTTTATCAACCGACAGCATCAATCAACGGCAAATCGCCAATCACCGCGCGCAGATTACCCCCCACCACATCAAGCCTCTGTTGCGCCACCGCCAGGCTCACATCGAGACGCAGCATCACCACCGCGAGCTTGATCTGCTCACCACTGGCGATCAGCGCCGCATCCGCCGCCTCGGCTGAGCACGCGGCCAGCGTTGCAACCATCCGCCGCGCGCGTGCCCGTAATTTGTGATTGGTCGGGCGCATATCGATCATGAATGGCCCATAAACCTTACCCAATCGGATCATCGCGGTGGTCGAGAGCGCGTTGAGCGCGATTTTCTGCGCCGTCGCCGCCGATAGCCGGGTTGAACCGGCCAGCACTTCAACACCACTCGCCAACACCACCCCGATTTCGGCCTCGTCCAATATGGCGCCCTGCGGATTATTGCTCAGCGCCGCCGTCGTGCAGCCAAATTTGCGCGCTGCCGCGAGCCCCGCGCGCACAAAAGCGGTATTGCCCGATGCCGCAATCCCCAACACCAAATCCGACCGGGTTAGCCCCTGGGCGCGCAGCGCCGCCCATGCCGCCTGCGCATCATCCTCGGCCCCCTCAACCGCCTGGGTGATCGCACCCGGCCCGCCGGCCAGCAGCGGCACCAGCACCTGATCCGCCAAACCAAAGGTTGGGCCACATTCCACCGCATCCAGCACCGCCAACCGTCCGGACGTGCCCGCCCCCAGCGTGAACACCCGATGCCCCTGCGCAATCGTCGCCGCCATCCGGTCCGCAAGCCGCGCCAAAGCGGGGATCGCTGCACCCAGTGCCTGCACGCTCTGGCGCTCCTGATTGAGCAACGCCGCGATAATCGCCTCACTCGGCAGGGTATCGAGGGCAGCCGCATCGGCACGGATTTGCTCGGTCGGCGCCCCACGCGATATCGGTAGCGCGGGCGCTGGCGCATGACCGCGCACAGGTTTTCCCGCAATCCAGGTTTGTTGGGGCGAAAACTCATCATCAAACCAAACCAAATCCGCGCGCTGCCCCGGCGCAATTCGACCGCGATCAACCAGGCCCAACGCGCGCGCCGGAGCTTCGCTCGCCGCACTCAGCGCCGCCGCCGGGCTGATCCCGGCCTTGATCAACGCGCGCACCCCGGCATCGAGCGTGATGATTGCCCCGGTGAGCGACCCATCTTCCCGCCGCGCCGCGCCCGCTTGCACCTGCGCCATCGCGCCGCCGAACGGCAGTGCCGTGCCCTCGGCCAATCCGGCAAGATTAATCGAATCGGTTACCGCAATCGCGCGCGACCCCGCCGCCTGGAACGCGAAACGCAGCGCCAGAGGATCAACATGCACGCCATCGGTAATCAAGCACGGGCACAAGCGCGGATCACTGAGGGCAACACCGACCAACCCCGGATCGCGATGATGCAGCCCGCGCATCGCATTGAAAACATGGGTAACCAGGCTGGCCCCGGCCTCAATCGCGCGCAACGCCATCGCCGCATCCGCATCCGAATGACCCAGCGCCACCTGATATCCTGCGTGCGTAAGGCGTTGGATCGCCGCCAAGCCACCCGGCAATTCAGGCGCCA
>JAJZEG010000403.1 GCA_021828605.1 Pseudomonadota bacterium
CGCAGCCCGGCATCGGCGATGGCGCGCAAAGGCGGGGCGCGCAAAAGCGGGGATGGCTGCGGGCGGAGCAGCAGAGCCAGCAATAGGCTTGCGGCGAGGGCGAGGCCCGCGATGACGATGAGGCGGGGGGTGGGGCGTTTGGGTTGAAATTGCAGGGGGGGTGGTGGTGCCGTGAGGGCGGCATCGATCCGTTGGGTGAGGGCAAGGTTGGGCGCTTCGAGCGGGGCGAGCTGTGCCAGTTGACTGCGCAGGAGCAGCAATCCGGCGAGGGTGGTGGCGCAAGCCGGGCAGGTGGCCAGATGATCGAGCAAAGGCGTGTGGGCGGAGGCGGGTAATTCGCCATCGATCAAGGCATTCAGCGCAAGATTTTGATCGTCACAGGTCATGGTGCAGCATTTCTCTGAGGGTGGCGCGGGCGCGGGCGAGACGCGACATCACGGTGCCAACCGGCACGTTCTGGATTTTAGCGATTTCAGCATAGGATAAATCGGCGAATTCGCGCAGCATCAGGGTTTCGCGCAAGGCCTCGGGCAGGGCAGCGAGATGGTGGCGCAGCGCCCGATTTTCATGGGCGCGCATGGCGGATTGTTCGGGATCGGGCGCAGGATCGGGCTGGTCATCGAGGGCGCTGAGATCGATTAAGGGTGGGTCGGCGCTCAGGCCGGATCGATGCAGGTTGCGCATAATCGCGGCCAGCCAGGCGCGGATGTCGCCGCCTTGATAGCCCGCGAAATAGCGCCAAGCGCGCAAATAGGTCTCCTGGAGTAAATCGTCGGCGCGCGCACGGTCGGCACAAAGTGCGCGCGCCAGGCGATAGAGGGTCAGGGTCGCGGGGAGAGCCAGAGCGCGGAATCGGTGCTGCTCTGGCTCAGTTTGGTCAGGCATTTGGTGGCTCAGCGCACGGTGATCGAGCCGCGCATGAACGGATGGACCGCGCAAATATAAGCGTAGGTGCCCGGCTGATGAAAGGTAAAATTGTAGCTTTTACCGGGGGCAAGCAGGCCAGAGCTGAACTGCTTGTCGCGGGCGGTGATCGTGTGGGTAACATCGTCACGGTTGGTCCAGATCACCGTGTCGCCGGGATGCACAATGAGGGCGGCGGGGGCGAAGGCGTAATTGGTGATTGCGACATGCAGGGTGGCGGCGAAAGCGATGCCGGGCACCGCGATGGCGAGGCCAGCGACGGTGAGCCAGGTAAGGAACAGAGGGACGATGTGGCGTAATCGTCGGGTGGGAAGAGGCTGAGCCATGGGGTGATTCATTGGGCCGATCCTTGCGAACATTTAAGAATTAAGCGTGGTGTCGATGGTCGCGAGGCGGGATTGGCCCGCGCGGAGCTTCACGGTGCGAATGCCGAGTTCGCTGGTGACCTTGTCGGCGGCGAGGGTCATGATCGGGCCGGGATGCGGGGCGCTGCCGGGTGCGGGTTGCGGGAACGAGGTGGCGAGCGCGGAATGAAACGTGACGTCCCCTTCAACTTTTTGCAACACTTGGTGAATATGGCCGTTGAGCACGGTGACCGAGCCAAACCGCTTGAGCATCGCGAAAGCAACATGGGCGTCGGCGGTGCCCCAGCCCCATTGCGGATAGACCGCCCAGAGCGGGACATGGGCGAAAATCACGATGGGGGTGGAGGCGGACACGGCTTGCAAATCATCGCGCAGCCAGGCGAGTTGCTCCCGGCCAAGCAGCCAAAGCCCGTTGGGCAAGGTTTCCACCACATTGACCAGCCCGATGAAATGCGCGCCGCCAGCATCGAAACTATACCAGCCCATGCCTTTGGTGCCGCGCCCATAGCGTTCGAGATAGAGTTTTTTGCCGGGATCGAGCATGTCATGTTCGCCGGGGACGTGATGGATGGTCATGCCCGCGCCCTGGTTGATCCCGTGTGCGGTGGCGAATTGTTCGGGCTTGGAGAGATGGGTGATGTCGCCGGTATGCAGGATAAAGGCGGCGTCATGGCGCATCGATTTGGCGAGGCCGATGGCTTTGGTCAGCGTGCCGGGCACATCAGGATAGGAAGGGGCTTTGAAGCCGATATGGCTGTCGCTGATTTGCAAAAAGGTGAAGGGACGCCCCGCCGCCAAGGCTTCGCCGCCGGTGGCCAGCCCAGCGAGGGTGGTGGGCACGCCGCCCGCGAGGCTCCAGACCAGGCCCGCGCCGATCCAGCTCGCGCATTCCATGACGTTCCGTCGGGTCGGGTTCGTCGGGTTGGTGTTATTTGAGGTGTCGTCATTGAACGGGTCGGTGCTCATGGTCGTCTCCTGAAAGATGCGATACAGGCAAGACATCAGCGCGCCGGGATTTATTCCATTGCCAATGATCACAAGATTGTGATCACAAGATTGTGAAAATAGTTTTTAACAGGCCGAGAGGAGCAAAAAAATGTTTACCGAGGCGGATTTGACTGAGGCGGTGCAAGCGGGGGCGTTAACGCCGCAGGCGGTGGCGGCGTTTCAGGATTTTATCGAAGGACGGCGGGCGGGTCAGGCGGATGAGGAGCAGTTTCGGCTGCTGACCGGGTTTAATGATATTTTCGTGTCGATTGCGATAATTTTGTTTTTGGTCGGCATGGGTTTTGTTGGCGGCAAAATTGCCGGGCCGACCGGGGCGGGGCTGCTGATGGCGGGGAGCGCCTGGTTGCTCGCCAGCTATTTTACCGCGAAGCGGCGGATGGCGTTACCGAGTATTGTATTGGTGTTTGGTTTTGTGATTGGGGTTGCCGAGGCGGCGTTTGGCCTGTTCGCGCCGTTGGTGGTTAGGCTGGTTGGCGCGGCGACGGCGGCAGATCGGGCCCCGATGTCAATCGGATTTTTCTCATCGAGCGCGGAGGTGCTTCTGGTTGTCGGGCTGGCGGCGGCGGCGGCGGCAATTTTGCATTGGCGCGCGTTCAAGGTGCCGATTGCGGTGGCGTGCGCGGCGGGGTCGGCGGTGTTGATGGCGGTGGCGCTGATGACCGCGCTGATCACAGCGAGTCGGCCCTATTTTGGCTTGCTGGTGCTGCTGGGCGGTGTGCTGATTTTGGCGTTCGCGATGCGCTGGGATTTGAGCGATCCGACCCGCCGGACGCGCCGGGCCGATGTGGCGTTCTGGCTGCATATGCTGGCCGCGCCGTTGATTGTGCAGCCGCTGTTTTTCGGGCTGGATCTGACCCATGCGGCATCGTTGCCGCCTGCGCTGCGGCTGGTGCATGCGGCGATCGCGATTGGGCTTTATGGGCTGTTGATTATGGTGGCGCTGGTGATTGATCGGCGGGCGGTGCTGGTGTCGGCATTGATTTATGTGTTGATCGCGCTGGACGCGGTGGTGCGCGCGTCGGGCATGCTGAGCGGTGATAGTGCGGTGATTGCCGTCGCGGTGGGCGGGCTATTGCTGTTTTTATCGGCGTTTTGGGGGCAGAGCCGCGCGGCCTTGGTGGCGCTGCTGGCGCGGGTGCCGGGCACTCGCTCGTTTTTGCTCCGGCTGCCGCCGGTGCAGAAGCGGGCAAAAGCCTGATCGGTCAGCGATATTGTATTTCGGCGGGATGCTCATATCCTTGAGATCGGTATTTTCGCGACAGAGCGGGCGGTGATTGGACGCGCCCGCGCGGATAAAGTGGTTTAGGGGAGCAAAATGGTGAAATTTGGTATGGCGCAGCCGGTGAAGCGGGTGGAAGATGTGCGGCTGCTCAAAGGGCAGGGCCTCTATACCGACGACGTGACGGCGCCAGGCGCGTTGCAGGTGCTGGTGCTGCGGTCACCGCATGCTCATGCGACGATTACCGCGATGGATGTTGCGCCCGCTTTGGCGCTGCCGGGGGTGGTGGCGATTTATACCGCTGCGGATCTGGCCGCCGATGGGATCAGTGCCATTCCCTGCATGGTGCCGATCACCAATCAGGATGGCTCGGCGCGGGCCGATGCGCCGCGACCGGTTTTGGCGCAAAATGCTGTGCGTCATGTCGGCGAGGCGGTGGCGATGGTGGTGGCGGAATCGGTCGCGGCGGGGCGCGATGCGTTGGAGGCGATTTTGGTGGAGTATGACACCAAACCCTCGATCACCAGCTTGGCGCAGGCGCGCGATCCGCAGGCCGCTCAGGTGCGCGCCGAGGCGCCGCTGAATACGGTATTTGATTGGGCGGTGGGCGATAAGGACGCGGTTGACGCGTTGTTTGCGCAGGCGGCGCATGTGACGGCGATCCGGATTGTGAATAATCGGATTGTGGTGAATGCGATGGAGCCGCGCGCGGCTTTGGCCGCGTTTGATCCGAGCAGCGAACGCTGGACCTTGACCAGCAATACCCAAGGCGGCTGGTTGCTGAAAAATATTCTGAGCCAGGCGGTGTTTCGCGTGCCCGCCGATCGGTTTCGGGTGGTGACGCCGGATGTTGGCGGGGGCTTTGGGATGAAATTATTTGTTTATCCTGAGCATGTGATGGTGTGTTATGCGGCGCGCAAATTGGGTCGCGCGGTGAAATGGACCGCTGAGCGGGGCGAGTCGTTTTTATCAGACACCCATGGCCGCGATCATGTGACCGAGGCGGAATTAGCCCTGGATGGCGCGCATAAATTCGTCGCCATGCGGGTGCGCAATACCGCCAATATGGGCGCGTATTTATCGAATTTCGCGCCGTTTATTCCGACGATTCTGGGGACCAAGGTGTTGGCCTCGGTTTATGATTTCAAGGCGATCCATGCGCAGGTTTTCGGCGTGTTCACCCATACCGTGCCGGTGGATGCGTATCGGGGTGCGGGGCGGCCCGAGGGGAATTATGTGGTTGAGCGGCTGATTGATGCGGCGGCGCGTGAATTGGGCCTTGATCGGGCCGCGCTGCGGCGGGCCAATATGGTCCCGGCCAGTGCGATGCCGTTCGTGACCGCGATGCAGCAAAATTACGATTCCGGCGATTTCATCGCGGTGATGGATCGGGCGTTGGAGATGATCGATTGGGCGGGATTTCCAGCGCGCAAAACCCGGGCGCAGCAGCAGGGTAAGCGGCGCGGCATCGGCATGGCCTATTATTTGGAGGCGACCGGCGGTGCGCCGGAAGAACGCGCGGAAATTCGGTTCACCCGCGATGGCTATGCGGATCTCTATGTCGGCACCCAATCGAGCGGGCAGGGTCATGAGACCGCTTATGTGCAAATCACCGCAGATCGGCTGGGTATCGACCCGGAACGGATCCGGGTGAAGCAGGGCGATACCGACCGGATTCCGGTCGGCGTCTGCACTGGCGGCGCGCGCAGCCTGTATTCCGAGGGGCAGGCGATTTTGGTGACCACCACCAGCCTGATTGAAAAGGCCAAGCAGGCGGCGAGTGAGGCGTTGGAAGCGGCGGCGGCGGATATTGAGTTTGCCGAGGGCGCGTTCAAAATTATCGGCACCGATCGGATGATCACGCTGATGGATTTGGCGGCGACGTTGCATGATCCGGCCAGCGACGGGAATGCGCTGGATACCGCCGAGATTGCGCAAATCACCCATCATACTTTCACCAATGGCTGCCATATTGCCGAGGTCGAGATTGATCCGGAAACCGGGGTGGTGTCGGTGCAGCGTTATTTGGTGTGTGATGATGCCGGGACGATTGTGAATCCGATGATTGTGCGCGGTCAGGTGCATGGCGGGGTCGCGCAGGGTTTGGGGCAGGCTTTGCTGGAACATACCGCTTATGATGCGGAATCGGGCCAGTTGATTGCCGGGAGTTTCATGGATTATGCGCTGCCGCGCGCGGATGATGTGCCCGATATCGAGGTGGAGTTCCTGGAAATTCCCTGCACCACCAATCCGCTCGGGGTGAAGGGTGCCGGTGAGGCCGGGGCGGTGGGTGCGCCGCCCGCTTTGATCAATGCGGTGCTCGATGCGCTGGCCGAGGATGGGGTGCGGCATATCGATATGCCCGCGACCGCTGAGCGGGTTTGGAGCGCGATCACCGAGGCGCGGGAGGCGCGCCGGGCGGCGTGATCCATTTGGTCAAACTCGCGGTGGGGGTGCGCGATCTCGGTCATTTGACCGAGATCCAGTCCCGCCGCGCGCGGCTTGACCCGCCTTTGCGCCATCAGACCCGTTCGATGCCCAAGCGCGCGGACGAATTGACCGATGGCGGCTCGATTTATTGGGTGATTACCGGGGCGATTTTGGTGCGCCAGAAGGTGATCGCGGTGATCGAGGATCGCTGGGATGATGGCTCGGCCTGTGCTGGGTTGGTGCTGGACCCGGATTTGGTGCGGGTGGTCGCGCGCAGCACCAAACCG
>JAJZEG010000218.1 GCA_021828605.1 Pseudomonadota bacterium
CAGAAGAGATCCTTGATCGCCAGCGGGATGCCGGTGAGGGCAGGGGCCGAGCCGGTGGCGAGCGCCGCGTCGGCGGCTTTGGCCTGGACGCGCGCGAGATCCGGCGTTTCAGTGATAAAGGCGTTGAGGCGGGGATTGAGCGCCTCAATCGCGGTGAGATGCGCCTCGGTCAGTTCGAGCGCGGAGATTTTCCGGCCCGCCAGCGCGGTGAGCGCCTCGGTGATGGTCCAATCGAGCGGGTTCATTCGACCACCTTCGGCACAGCAAAGAAATTATCAATCCGGTCCGGCGCGTTGGCCAGAATCCGCTCGGGCATGGCGCCCGCGGTGATCGCGTCATCGCGCAGGCGCAGGGCCATTTGCGCGCCGCCCGATAAAGGTTCGATGCCGGTGACATCGACGGCGGCGAGTTGCTCGACATAGCCGAGAATCGCGTTCAACTCGCCTTGCAGGCGCGGAACATCAGCCTCGGTAAGGCGGAGACGGGCGAGTTTCGCGATGCGATGGATCATCGCGGGGTCGAGCGACATGGGCATCCCTTGGGTTTCTGTGCAGGATCGATCATAAACGGGCGCATGACACTGTTCAACCTGACCGAGATGGTCGCAAACCTGCCCCGCAATGCCAGGGTGATCGGCATTGATCCGGGATCAAACATCATTGGCGTCGCACTTTCCGATGTTGGACGGCGTTTGGCCTCGCCCTACGGCGCGATGCGACGGGGCAAACTGGCCGATAATGCCGGGATGATTCTGGATATTGCCCGCAAAGAGGGGGTGGGCGGCATTGTGGTCGGCCTGCCGCTCTCGATGGATGGCACGCTCGGCCCGGCGGCGCAGGCGGCGCGCGATTGGGCTCATGCGCTGGCATCCGCGACCGGATTGCCGGTGGCGATGATGGATGAGCGATTCTCCTCCGCGGCGGCCAATCGGGCGCTGATCGAGGCGGATGTGAGCCGGGCGAAGCGGGCCCAGCGGATTGATGCGGCGGCGGCCTCGTACATGCTGCAAGGTGCTTTGGATTTGATCGGCGGGGTTGATTGAAGCTGATCCCGATTGTCGCCCTGCTCACGCTGGCAGCGCTGCTGGAAGTGGGCGGCGATGCGCTGATGCGCAACGGGTTGCAATCGAGCGGGGTCACGCGATTGGGCTGGATGCTGGTCGGGGTGCTGGTGCTCGGCTTGTATGGGGTGCTGGTTAATTTGGGGCCGTGGGATTTTGGCCGGGTGATCGGCGTGTATGTGACACTGGTTTTTCTCGCCGCGCAGGGCATTAATTTTTTCACCTATGGGATCAGGCCATCGCTGGCGGTGTGGGTTGGCGGCGGGTTAGTGATTGCCGGTGGATTGGTGCTGGCATTATTCGGCAAATAAGGGCACAGTCGGGGGTAATATAGTTATCCGGGAGGTTTTTCGATGCGTGGATTGATGCAGCATGCGCCGTTATTGATCTCTGACTTGATTACCCATGCGGCACGGCATCATCCGCGCGCAGAGATTGTGTCCAGGTTGAATGAGGGGCTGCATCGGCAATCCTACCGGCAGACCGAGCAGAGGGCGAAGCAGCTGGCCCAGGCATTGGTCGGGCTGGGGGTTGGGGCAGGGGATCGGGTGGCGACGTTGGCCTGGAACAGCCATCGGCATGTTGAACTGTATTTTGCGATCTCGGGCATGGGGGCCGTGGTCAACACCATTAATCCGCGATTGGCGCATGAGGATATTGGCTATATTGCCGGTCACGCTGAGGACCGGGTGATTTTTGCCGAGCTTGATTTTATCCCGATCATCGAAGCGATTGCGCCGAGCCTTACCGGGGTTTTGCGCAAACTGGTGTTTTTGTGCGGGCCCGATGAGAAGCCTGAGTTGGATTTGCCGGGCTCGGTCGAGATTTTCGATTATGAGACGTTGATTGGCGGCTATGCGGGCGATTATGACTGGCCGAGTTTTGATGAAAATACCGCGAGCGCTTTGTGCTATACCTCGGGCACCACCGGCAAGCCGAAGGGGGTGTTGTATTCGCATCGCTCGACCATGTTGCAGGCGCTGGCGGTGAATGCGGCGGATGGGGTTGGGCTGCGCGCGGTGGACCGGATGATGCCGGTCGTGCCGATGTTTCATGTGAATGCCTGGTCGTTGCCTTATGCGGCGGCGTCGTGCGGGGCCTCGATGGTGTTGCCGGGGCGGTTTCTGGATGGGGCTAATTTGTATCAGCTGATCGAGGCCGAGCAGGTGAGTGTATCGGCGGGGGTGCCGACGGTCTGGCTTGGGGTGCTCGATCATGTGCGCAAATCGGGGGGCAAATTCAGTAGTTTGTACCGGTTGTTGATCGGTGGTTCGGCCTGTCCTGAGGCACTGTTCGAGGCCTATGGGGCGATGGGGGTGGATATTCGCCATGCCTGGGGCATGTCTGAGAGCAGCCCGATTGCCTCGATGGCGGCACCGGTGCCGGGCGATGACGCGACAGCGGCGCAGCGTCATAAATTGAGCCAGGGCAGGGTGGTGTGCGGCGTCGATATTCGGATTATTCGCGAGGGGGCTGAGGCGGAGTGGGATGGTCAGATGGCCGGGGATTTGGAGCTGAAGGGCCATTGGGTGGCGACCGGCTATTACCGGATGCCACCGAGCGTGAATGCGCAAGGCTGGTTCCCGACCGGGGATGTCGGGATGATCGATCCGGCGGGTTTTGTGCAGCTGACCGATCGGAGCAAAGATTTGATCAAGTCGGGTGGGGAGTGGATCAGCTCGATTGATTTGGAAAATATCTAAATATCGCGGTGTCGCACCCGGCGGTGGCGGAGGCGGCGGTGATTGCGGCGAAACATCCGAAATGGGACGAGCGGCCTTTGCTGATTGTGTCGCTCCGGCCCGGTGTGACGGCGTCGCGCGAGGATTTGCTCGGGATTTATACCGGCAAGGTCGCGAAATGGGCGGTGCCGGATGATGTGGTGATTGTCGATGCGCTGCCGCACGGGGCGACCGGGAAATTGTTGAAAACAGCATTGCGGATGCAGTTTGGTGGGTATTTCACCGAGGGGAAGGCCGCCGAATAGGCGGTTTCGGCGGCTGATTTTGACGCGCAGAAAAGTCGTAGAAGAAATATTATGGAAACTCATAATACTGGAACGGACCGCGCTTATGTGCAGTTGGCTTTTAGATTTCAGAAAATAGGACGCCGTGCTGATATTTTACGCGTCAAAAAGATCAACGATCTCTTTTGTCAAAGCACTGAATTGTCCGAGTAATTGAAAAATTGGTTGCCGATGGATGCGAGGCAAACTCTCCTCCTCAAACAGAATTTGGAAATTGAAATCGATGTCCAGGCTCATTGCCTTAATCGGCAATTCAAATAGCGGGGTTTTGTCTCTTAGAGGTTGGCTGTTGGAATAGAGTATCTTCGGGCTACCACCCTCTCCGACCATGATGAGTTGGGTGGGCTCAACGGAGACACCCAACAGACGCTTATGTTTTCGAATAATATCCAACTTATGGAGTGCCCAAAGCAGATCAATTGCTCCATTATACTGCTGAAAGCATTTGAATTTATCGATTTCGGATTGCGAAAGCCATCTTATACTTTCAATCCCGTTTTTCGGGTCGCTAAATTCGAGATGCGACGGAAAATTTGGAAATTTTATTTTTTCGTTGACGGGCTTGTTGTTCCGGGTTGCAAGAACGGCGGCCAACAAATCCAAGGCAGTTCTGAAAGAATTGATAATCGAGCCTACTCCGGCGTTGAAAATGTCGGGCAATGGCCCTCCCTGACGAAATAGAGCGATGGTCTTGTCCGGGCTTGAATCGTCATAGGTGATTCCGATGTTCCTGTATCTCCAACCGACAAATTTCTGGGCGAGCTGTGGGATCTCGAGTTCGCCCCAATCGATGGCGGCCTGAGCATCTAACAGGTCATCTCGCATTTTTGTTCCTTTATGATCTTCGCCCGTTAATTTTCTTGCGCGATTTCCAGACGCGCTCTCATAGGTTCTCCACCAACGAGTATGGTTCAATAAATCCGGAGAGGGCGGTAAATCCCTAAATGTCGATAAATACCCTATTTCTTATGCGGCGGAGGGCGTGTCTCGCGGCGTCAAATATGTGATCAGCACTCTGGATATCGACATAGTATGGCGCTTGACGGAGCGAAACTATGCTCGCAGTCAGGTTTGGGCACAAGAACAAAGTGGGTTCGGGGTGAAAATGATGGATAAAGCGAGTCGGGTTGCGCAGGCTTTGGGGGAGATTGATCCGGGGACGCGGGCGGTGATTGCGCCGGTGCATCTCTCGACGACGTTTATTCGCGATGAGGATAATCAGTATCGGTCCGGCTATGTTTATGGGCGGGCGGATAATGCGACGGTGCGGGCGGCTGAGCGGGTGATTGCGATGCTGGAGGACGCGCCCGCTGGGGCTTTGTTGTTTGGCTCGGGCATGGCGGCGGCGGTGGCGGTGTTTTCGGCGTTGCAGGCGGGTGATCATGTGGTCGCACCCGTGGTGATGTATTGGGCGTTGCGCCGGTGGTTGGCCCATGAATTGCCGCGCCGGGCGATTGAGGTTGATTTTGTCGCGATGGATGATTTGGGCGCGGTGCGCGCCGCGATCAGGCCGGGGCAGACGAAACTGGTATGGATCGAGACGCCGGGCAATCCGCTTTGGACCATTACCGATATTAAAGCGGTGGCCGCGATGGCGCATCAGGCGGGGGCTTTGCTCGCGGTGGATAGTACCGTCGCCTCGCCGTTTCATACCAACCCGATTGCGCTGGGGGCGGATATCGTGATGCATGCGGCGACCAAGATTTTGAATGGGCATTCGGATGTGGTGGCCGGGGCGTTGGCTGGCGCGCGCGATGATGAATTCTGGCAAAGGCTGGTCGCGCAGCGTTCGCAGGCCGGGGCGATTCTCGGGCCGTTCGAGGCATTTCTGCTCCTGCGCGGGATGCGGACTTTTTTCCTGCGAGCACAGGCGCAGACGCGGACGGCGATGAAGCTGGCGCAGCGATTGGCTGAGCATGAGCTGGTCAGTGACGTGTTATATCCGGGGCTGGCGCGGCATCCGGGGCATGCGATTGCCTGCGGGCAGATGCAGAATGGCTTTGGCTGTATGCTTTCGATCAGGGTGATAGGAGGTGAGCGCGCCGCGATTGGCACGGCGGCGGCGGTTCGGCTGTGGCATCGGGCGACGTCGCTGGGTGGGGTGGAGAGTTTGATTGAGCATCGGGCGTCGGTTGAAGGGAGTGGAACCCCCTGCCCGGCTGATTTGCTGCGTTTGTCGGTTGGCATCGAGCATGAGGATGATTTGTTCGATGATTTGGATCAGGCGTTGCGCAAGGCCGCGATATTGTCCGCATAGTCGGCTGGGTTGCCGCGAAAAATTGACGAGCCCGCGACCAGCACGTCGGCCCCGGCTTTGATGCAGGCGCCGGCATTCTCGGCGGTGACGCCACCATCGACTTCGAGATGGATTGGGCGGTGGGCAATCATTTGGCGGATGCGGGCGATTTTCGGCAGTTGGCTTTCGAGGAATTGTTGGCCGCCAAAGCCGGGATTGACGGTCATGACCAGGACCAGATCGATTTCATCGAGGACATAGGTGAGGATTTGCTCGGAGGTGGCGGGACAGAGGGCGACGCCTGCTTTGCAGCCGAGGCGCTTGATCGCCTGGATTGTGCGATCAAGATGGGTGGTGGCTTCGGCATGGATGGTGATGGTGGTGGCGCCCGCTGCGGCGAAGTCTTCGAGATAGGCATCGACCGGGCTGATCATCAGATGCACATCGAACGGGGCGGCGCAGAGCGGGCGCAGCGATTTCATCACCACCGCGCCGAAGCTGATATTGGGCACGAAATGGCCATCCATCACATCGATATGGATCCAGTCGGCCCCGGCCTGATGCACGGCGTTGGTTTCGGCGCCGAGGCTGGCGAAATTGGCGGCGAGGATTGAGGGGGCGATGAGAATGGGCATGGTTTTACTCCTGGGGCGCTCGATTATGGGGGAAAATGGCGGTGATTCCCAGATGCGGTGATCGCCCCTGCCCTGCTTTGGTGTTTTGGTTATTTGTTACGATAACGCAACGAATGGGGCGTGAGTCGGTGATGCGGTTTAGCGGCGTTTGAAAAAATTATCGTGGTGGGATTGGGCGGGCTCAAAAGGCAGTGGATGGGGTTTGAACAAATCGGCGCGGGTTAGGGATTTGAAGGGTTTGGGCAAGCGGGG
>JAJZEG010000409.1 GCA_021828605.1 Pseudomonadota bacterium
GCAGCAGCAAGTCAGACTTGCCCGATCCGGGCGGCCCAACCAGCAAAACAGCGTCATCGCTCAGCGCGGCACAAGAGGCATGCACTCGCATCACCGCCCGATTGTGGCAAGTTTTAGGCGCGAGCGAAAGAGGGGGTTGCGGTAATCTCATCGGATCATGAACAATTTGACATTTTATTCCGATTGCGCCGCCGCGGTGGTGAATTAATCTTTCGGTTGCGATAGGATCCGATAATGCGCCGCACAGGTTGCCAAATCGATAATTTTCCGTCGATACCCCAATCTTACGTCACGACCCTCATCTTGCGTCAAACAGGTGCCAATCTTGCGTCAAACAGGCGCCAGTGTCATGCCCGCCAGGATGGAGAATAAACGGATAATATGATGGTGTCGCGCCGCGCCTTGATTGGCACGCTGCCAGCCATCGGCACCCTAGCCGGGTACCCTCGCGCCGTGGCGCATGGTTTGGATATGCGTCTGGCCCCGCAAAGCTTCGCGCCGCTGGTGCGCGCCGTCGCGCCCTCGATTGTTGGGATTTCGGTAATCCAATATGCCGGACCGGCTCCCGCTTTGCCGCGCCTGGAATTGCCCGACCAACGCTCATCCTCGGCGCGGGTGGTGCATCCGCAAACCCGGCGCGCCGTGCAGGCCGCCGGATCGGGCTTCGTGGTGACGCAAGCCGGGGTGATCGTCACTAATAATCATGTGGTCGGCAATGCACGGCAAATTGTGGTGACGCTGGATAATGGCCACCGGGTGCCGGCCCGGGTGATCGGCACCGATCAGCTCACCGATTTGGCGATTGTGAAAATCGATATCGGCGCAACCCTGCCGGTGGTAAGCTGGGGCAATTCCGCGCGCATGCAGGTCGGTGACTGGATTTTGGCGGCAGGCAATCCGTTTGATTTAGGCACCTCGTTCACCGCAGGCATTATTTCGGCGCGCGGGCGACAAATCGACGATGATCCCTTTGATCGGTTTTTTCAGCTCGATGCGCCGATCAATCCCGGCAATTCCGGCGGCCCCTCCTTTGACATGCATGGCCGGGTGATCGGGGTGAACACCGCGATCGTTTCACCCTCGGGCGGGTCGGTGGGCATCGGTTTTGCCATCCCCTCCGACCTGGCCCGTCGGGTGATCCGCGCCTTGATCGCCCATGGTAGCATCGCGCGCGGCTGGCTGGGCATCAGCGTAACCGACCGCGCTGAGGCCGCATCGGGCGCGCAAATCACCGGCGTCGACCCGCAAGGCCCCGCCGGTGCATTAGGTTTGGCGCCGGGTGATGTTATTGTCGCGGTCAATCACCATAAAGTAATAGATGCGAACGACTTGACGCGCATCATCGCGACCAGTCCACCCGGACAACGCGATCATTTGGAAGTTCAACGACGCGGCAAACTCTATGCTTTGCCGGTCACCATTGGCCGACGCCCGGCCGAACTCAGGAGCGAATAATGCGCATTCTTGTGGTTGAAGACGATAAGGACGTAGCCGGTTTCGTGGTGAAAGGCTTGCGCGAAGCAGGCCACACCATCGAACATGTCGATAATGGCCGGGATGGCTTGTTCCTGGCCGCCTCCGAAAACTTCGATGCCATTATTCTGGACCGGATGCTGCCGGGCGGGATCGATGGCCTGCGCTTGCTGGAAACATTACGGGCCCAGGACAATCCAACGCCGGTCTTGTTTCTCTCCGCCCTCGGCCAGGTCGATGACCGGGTCAAAGGGTTGAAAGCGGGGGGCGATGATTACATGACCAAGCCCTTCGCCTTCGCCGAATTACTCGCCCGGGTCGAAGCCCTGGCGCGGCGTGGCAAAAGCGAGGGGCCGACCACGCGGCTCGCCGTCGGGGATCTGGAAATGGATTTGCTGTCGCGCGGGGTGAAGCGCGCCGGACAAAAAATCGACTTGCAACCGCGCGAGTTCCGCTTACTCGAATATTTAATGCGCCATGCCGATCAGGTGGTCACCCGCACCATGCTGCTCGAAGGCGTGTGGGATTATCATTTCGACCCGCAAACCAATGTGATCGACGTGCATGTGTCGCGCCTGCGCCAGAAAATCGATAAGCCCTTCGGCGCCACTTTGCTGCATACCGTGCGCAATGCGGGCTATATGCTCAGGGTGGAGGAAGTCTAATCACCCTATGGCCGATCAGCCCGACCCCCTGCCGTCCGCCGCGCTGATCGAGCCAAGCCCGCTTTTACCCGCGGCGAAACCGGCTCATCGCCGTTCTACCGGATTGCGTTCAGCCAGTATTCGCTTCGCGGTGCTGTATGGTCTGGTATTCGGCGTCTCCACCATCGTGCTCGCCGCCTCGCTGCGCTATTCCACCCTGGGTCTGCTCAGCCGCCAAACCGAAGTGGCGATCAGGGCGGATGGCGCCGGATTGGTCAATCATTATCGCACCGGCGGAATTCCAGCTTTGGTGCTGGCCTTGCGCAACCGGATCAGGGAAAATCCCGACGAATCCGCGATCTATTTGCTGGTCGATCCGCTCGGCAACCGGATTATCGGCAATCTGTCGAGCTGGCCGCAAGCCGTCGCTCAGGATAATGTGCTCTATAGCCTGCCGATTGAGCATTTCCACAAAAAATCCGCCGCCCAATTACGCGCCTATGCGCTGCCCGATGGCGACCAACTCCTGGTCGGGCGCGATATCGAAATGCAGGTCAAATTACGCCGCATTCTGCGCGATGCGATGATCTGGACCTTGGCGGCGATGATCGGGCTCGGCATCATCGGCGCGCTGGTGGTGCGCGGCCTGTTTGCCCGCTCGATTGGCGATATTTCCGTGGTCACCCGGGCGATTGCGCGCGGCGATTTGGGCCAGCGGGTGCGGCGCGATTATACCGGTGATGAGTTTGATATCATGGCCGAAACCATCAACGACATGCTTGATCGGATCGCCCGGCTGATGGATGGGGTGCGCGAGGTTTCCAACGCGATTGCCCATGATTTGCGCACCCCCATCGCGCGCGCGCGCACCCGGCTGGAATTCGCCGCCTCCCATAGCAGCGACGCCGATGAATTGCGCGCCGCCATCGAACGCGCGACCGGTGAGCTTGATGGGGTGGTGCGGGTGTTCCAGGCCTTATTGCGCATTGCCGAAATCGAGGCCGGTGCGCGCCGGTCCGCCTTCGCCGCCTGCGATTTGGCGCCGGTGATATCCGGGCTCGCCGAGTTTTATGAGGCCGCCGCCGAGGAGCGCGGCATCACCCTGGAATCGAGCTGTCCGGCATCGCTCGATTTGGTCGGCGATTGCGATATGGTGCAGCAGGCGATTGCCAATTTGCTCGATAACGCCATCAAATTCGCCCCGGATGGCGGGGTGGTGCGCTTGGCTGCGCGCGTTGATCCGACCGCCATCGAAATCCATGTCTCTGATAACGGGCCGGGGATCCCGCAAGCCGATCGCGGGCGTGCCACCGAGCGGTTTTACCGCAGCGAGGCCGCGCGCAACACGCCCGGCACCGGATTGGGCCTGGCCTTGGTGGTCGCCATCGCGCAACTGCATAATGGGCAGCTGCGCCTTGAGGATAATCAACCGGGCTTGCGCGCGGTGCTGGTCCTGCCGCGCGATCATCCCAAGCCGGTAGTCACCATGCGCGCCCGATTGCGCTCGGTCACCCGCCGCAAGGCCCCAACTGACTAGAGTCTTTTTCGTTCGTTTTTGCTCACAAAAAAACTCTAACCTATTGTTTCGCGGGCAACTTTATCCAATAAAATGATTCCATTTGATTGAATGTTGCCCTAGGTGTTTAATCCCTGAATTCGCGCGATGATCCCCTCATCGCATGCGCAGCACGCACAGAAAGCAACGCCGCCCTCTCGAATCCGACTCGACTTTTGGGTTGAGTTGTGGCTTCAATGTTCTTGTTATGTTCTTGTCTGTCCTCCCAGCCATTGCTCCTGCATTTCCAGCCTTTCTGCGCGCTTACCCAGCCGTGCATGAGTTCCGTGCGCCCTCGGGCACAGCGGCACATGGCGGCTTGGCGGCGTTGCTGCTCGGTATAATCTGGGAACAGCGTCCTGTTCTGTGGGTGAGCGCGGCGCCAGACTGGTATCCGCCAGGGCTGGCTTGGGCAGGAATTGATCCTGGTTGCTGCCTGATTGCCCAGGCCACGAACGACGCGCAAGCCTTGGGCTCGGCGGAAGTGGCCTTGCGGGGCGGGATGGCGGCGGTGGTGGCGTGCGAGGCGCTTTCGCGGCTGGCGGCCAGGCGGCTGGCTCTGGCGGCCAAGCAGGGTGGCGGCGTCGGGCTGGTGCTGCGCCATGCTCCAGCCCGGACGCGCGAGGATTCCACCGCCTTTGCCTCACGCTGGATGGTGCATCCAGCACCAGGCGCCCCCCATGCTCCGGCCCTGCGGGCAAAGCTGCTCTACGCCAAAGGGGCGATGCCAGGGGACTATCTATTTACCGTGAAGGAGGGATGGGATGCAGAAGCGCCGCTTTCTCTCCCTGGCCTATGCCGGGTCGGATGATCTGGCGACACTGGCGCTCTGGTGTCAGATTTTTACACCCCTTACTGCCCCCGACCCGCCAGATGGCGTCATGCTGGATATCACCGGCTGCGCGCATCTGTTTGGGGGGGAGGCCGGGCTGCTGGCCCGGCTGGCGGCACGGCTGCCGAATGCCCGCATGGCGATTGCGGATCATGCCGCCGCCGCCTGGGGGCTGGCGCGCTATGGTCAGCCCGGCCGCCCGGATATTTTGTCCTTGCCCCTGGCGGCCCTGCGGCTAGCGCCGGAACCCATCGCCCGGCTGCGCCGTATCGGCATTCGCACCATCGGACAACTCGCGCGCCTGCCGCGTGCCGGGCTGGTGGCGGGTTATGGGCAAGCGCCCGCTTTGCGCCTGGCCCAGGTGCTGGGTGAGGCGCCCGAAATCATCCGCTTCATTACCGCCCCGCCGGAATGGCGGGAGGCGGAGCCGTATCCAGAAACCCTGCTGCTGCCCGCGCAGTTTCAAGCGGCATTAACGCGCCTGACCGCCAGGCTCTGCGCGCGCCTGACCACGGGAATGCTGGGTGCCACCGCGCTGACCGCCCGGTTTTACCGGGTTGATCGGACCTGCCCGGCAACCCATCTCGCCTTTGCCACCCCCTGCCGGGATGAGGCACAAATCGCCAAATTGCTCATCGAAAAATTAGCCCAGGACATCGATCCAGGCTTTGGCATCGAGGCCATCGCGCTGGAGGCCACCACAACCGAACCTCTGGCCCCGATGCAACAAGAAATGGGCGCAAAAATCCCGGATTACGCCCAACCGCTCAACACGCTGCTCAACCGGCTGGGTTCCGCCAAAATCTGGCGGGTGGCGCCGCATGCCTCGCATGTCCCGGAATTCGCGGTGCAGCGGACGCCCCTGCAGACCCGGCCCGTTTCGTGGCCCAAGCCGCATCACCCCCGCCCGATCCGTTTGCTGCATCCGCCGGTACCCATCACCGCCATCGCCCCGGTGCCCGATGACCCGCCGGTGCAATTCACTTGGGAACACCAAACCCACCGGCTGCGCTGGGCGACAGGGCCGGAGCGCATCGCGCGGGATTGGTGGGCGCACCCCCATGATCCCACCCGGCCGGAACGAGAGAAAATCCGGGACTATTATCAGGTGGAAGACATGGAAGGTGCGCGCTTCTGGCTGTTCCGCGCCGGGCTGCATCAGGGGGTGGCGGCGCCGCGCTGGTATCTGCACGGTTTTTTCACCTGATGTATACGGAACTGCTCTGCCAGAGCGCCTTTTCCTTCCTGGAAGGGGCCTCGCATCCGCAAAGCCTGGTGGTGCAGGCCAAGGCGCTGGGGCATCAGGCGATCGGCATTGCCGACCGCAACACAGTAGCCGGGGTGGTGCGCGCCCATGTGGCGGCGAAGCAAGCGGGGCTGCGCTTGCTGGTCGGCAGTCGGCTGGTGCTGGAGGATGCGCCGGATCTGGTCTGCTACCCCTCCGACCGCGCCGCCTGGGGCCGGCTCTGCCGGTTGCTGAGCCTGGGCAAAGCCCGCGCGCCCAAGGGCGAATGCCAACTCCGGTTCGCCGAGGTTCTGGCCCATGCCGAAGGACAGATTTTCATCGCCGTGCCGCCCCTGGTGCTCGATGATTGTTTTGCACCCTGGCTGCGGATGGCGGGGGCTAAATTACCCGGACAAATCTATGTCGCCCTGGTGCGCCGTTATGCGCCGGATGATCTGGAACGGCTGACCATCCTGCAAA
>JAJZEG010000338.1 GCA_021828605.1 Pseudomonadota bacterium
TTTGATATCACGGGCGAATAAGGGGGCGGCGTAGAGATTATCGACCGGGATATCGAAAAAACCCTGGATTTGCCCGGCATGGAGATCGACGGTGAGCACCCGGTTGGCGCCGGCCTCGGTGATCAAATTCGCGACCAGTTTGGCGGAAATCGGCGTGCGCGCGCTGGTGCGACGATCTTGGCGGGCATAGCCGAAATACGGGATGACGGCGGTGATCCGGCGCGCCGAACTGCGGCGCAGCGCATCGAGCGTGATCAGCAATTCCATTAAATTATCATTGGCGGGCGCCGAGGTGGACTGGATCACGAACACATCCTGACCCCGCACATTTTCCTGCACCTCGACATGGATTTCCATATCGGCGAAGCGGCGGATCATCGCGTTGGTCAAATTCAGATCCAACGCTGCTGCCACGGCTTCGGCCAGCGGCGGATTGCTGTTGCAGGCGACAATTTTCATCAGGCAAATTCCAGCATCAGGAGAAGGCCGCGCGGGGCACGACAGCGCAAATGCTGTAGCAACCCGCCTTTGACCTGTCTATTGCAGTTTGGTCATGCATGGAGCTTGGCGCGACGATTGGCGCCGGGGGGCATCGATGCTACGAGCCCGGCAATGACCGCGATCACCCCGCATAATCCGCTCTTGGACCAGCAAACCAACGCGCTTGTTCTGGCGCTGCCCAAAGGGCGTTTGCTCGATGAGTGCAAGCCGTTGCTTGATGCGGCGGGAATCGCTCCGGCTGCGGATTTCACCCATGACAGTTCGCGCCGCTTGCGATTCCCAACCAACCATCCGGGGCTCGATGTGATCCGGGTGCGCAGTTTTGATGTGGCGACGTTCGTGGCCTTCGGTGCGGCGCAAATTGGGATTTGTGGCGCCGATGTGCTGATGGAGTTCGATTATCCCGATATTTACGCGCCGCTCGACCTGAATATCGGCCATTGCCGGATTGCGGTCGCCGAGCCGAGGGATGCGCAATATCGCACGGATTTGGCGCGGCTCTCGCGGGTGCGGGTGGCCAGCAAATATCCCAACATCACCCGCAAACATTTCGCCGCGCGCGGGATTCAGGCGGAAATTGTTACGTTAAATGGCGCGATGGAATTGGCACCCGGGCTTGGCCTGTCGCGCTTGATTGTGGATTTGGTGCAAACCGGCAGCACGTTGGTGGCGAACGGCTTGGTTGAAACCGAGGTGATCGCCCATGCGTCGGCCCGGCTGATTGTCAATCGGATTGCTTTGAAAACCCAGCCCGAGCTGATCAGCCATTGGATTGGCCGGTTTCGCGCGGCGATGGCCGAGCAGCCCGCTTGATGCGCGTTTTATGTGCCCGCGATCCGGCCTTCGCCCAGGATTTAACGGCGTTGTTGGCGGCGCGCGCGCAGGCCAGCGATGTCAGCGCGCCGGTTGCCGCTTTGATCGCGCTTGTGCGCGCCGAGGGCGATGCCGCCCTGATCGCCCTCACCGCCCAATTTGATCGGTTTAGCCTGACTGCCGCGCAAATCCGCGTGTCCACCGATGAGATCGACCAAGCCTGTGCAATGGTGCCTGCAACGCAGCATCAGGCGCTCGATATGGCGGCAACGCGGATTGAAGCGTTCCATGCCGCGCAAATGCCGCGCGATTTGGACATGACCGATGCGCTGGGGGCGCGCATGGGTCTGCGCTGGGGGCCGCTTGATTCGGTGGGACTTTATGTGCCCGGCGGCAAAGCCTCGTACCCATCGTCGGTGTTGATGAATGCGATTCCGGCGCGGGTCGCCGGGGTGGCGCGCATTGCGATCTGCGTGCCGACGCCCGATGGCGCACTTAATCCGCTGGTGTTGGCGGCGGCACGGCGCGCGGGGGTGAGCGAGATTTACCGGGTTGGCGGTGCGCAGGCGATTGCCGCTTTGGCCTATGGCACCGAAACGATTGCACCGGTTGATCGGATCACCGGGCCGGGCAACGCCTATGTGGCGGAGGCGAAACGTCAAGTTTATGGGAAGGTGGGGATTGATAGTATCGCCGGACCATCAGAAGTGGCGATTATTGCCGATGGGGCGCAAAATGCCGATCATCTTGCGCTCGATTTATTGGCCCAAGCCGAACATGATGAGGCGGCGCAGGCGATTTTACTGACCGATAGCGATGATTTGGCGCGGCGCGTGGGGATTGCGCTGGAGGCGGCGTTGCGCGATTTGCCGCGCGCCGCGATTGCCCGCCGCTCGATTGAGCAGCACGGGGCGATTATTGTGGTGGATGATTTGGCGGATGCGGCATCGATTTGTAACCGGATCGCGCCTGAGCATTTACAAATCATGACCGCTGATCCGGCATCGTTGTTCGCGCAAATCCGCCATGCCGGGGCGGTCTTTCTCGGGCGCTACACCCCCGAAGCGATGGGGGATTATATTGGCGGGCCTAATCATGTGCTGCCGACTTCAGGCACCGCGCGATTCGCCTCGGGCCTGTCGGTTTTCGATTTTATCAAGCGTACCAGCTGGTTGGCCTTGGATGCGGCGAGCCTGCACGCGATTGGCCCGGCGGCGGTGATTTTGGCCGAGGCGGAAGGGTTGGACGCGCATGCCCGCTCGGTATCGATCCGGTTAGAGTAGGATCATCGGTAATGGTTCCGAGGGCAAAACTTGACCGGGCGCGCACAGCGGCCCATGTGATCGCCGGGCGACAACAACGAATTGAGGGTAGATGTCGAAAGAAGACATGATCGAGTTTAACGGCATGGTGACCGAGCTTTTGCCGAATGCCATGTTCCGGGTGAAACTCGAAAACGACCATGAAATTTTAGCGCATACCAGCGGTAAAATGCGCAAAAACCGGATTAGGGTGCTGGCGGGCGATCGGGTGACGGTGGAAATGACCCCGTATGATCTGTCCAAGGGCCGGATCACCTTCCGCTTCAAATAATGCCGATGCCACCGAGGCTGATCCTCGCCTCGTCAAGCCCGCGTCGGCTGGAATTGCTGGCCCAGATCGGCATTGTTCCTGACGAAATCATCGCACCCGCGATTGATGAAACGCCACGACGCGCTGAGTTGCCCCGGCTTTATGCAGCCCGGATGGCGCGCGATAAAGCTGCCGCGATTGCGCAATCGGGTGCGTTCATTCTCGCCGCTGATACCGTCGTTGCGGCGGGGCAGCGGATTTTGCCCAAGGCCGAGGATGAGGCGAGCGCGCGCGCTTGTTTGGATTTGCTCGCCGGGCGGCGCCATCAGGTGTTTTCGGCGGTATCGATCCGCGCGCCGGATGGGCGGATCAGGGCGCGAACGGTGTTAAGCCGGGTCGGGATTGCCCGGCTCGATGCGACCCAACGCGCGGCTTATTTGGCCAGCGGGGAATGGGCGGGCAAGGCTGGCGGCTACGCGATCCAGGGGCGGGCGGCGGCGTTTGTCGATTTTATTGCGGGATCTTACTCCGGCGTGGTCGGGCTGCCTTTGTTCGAGACGATGAATCTGCTGCGCGGGCTTGGGTTTTTTGGATGAGCGGGGCGACGATCCTCGTCTCGGCGCAAGGCGGGCTGGTTCGTGTTGCTTTGCTCGAAGCGGGGATTCTGGTTGATTATTGCGTTATTAATCCTGATCAGCCGGACTTGGTTGGTGATGTTTATGAGGGTCGGGTGATCGCCCGCGCGCCAGCGATGGCGGGATTGTTCATCGATTTGGGTGGTGCGTTGACCGGCTTTCTGCCCGATAGTGCGGGCGGCAAGTCAGCGCGCGAGGGCGATGCGTTGAGGCTGCTGGTGACCCGCACGGCGCAAGGCGGCAAAGGCCCGCGCCTGCGCGCGATTGGCGCGGCGATCAGTGCGAAGCCCGGATTGCGCCAGCGCGGATCGGGGATATTGGGCGAATGGCGGGCGCTGCATCCCGACGCGCCGATCCGGGTTGATGATTATGGGCTGCTCGCGACCTTGCGCGCTGATTTTCCCGACGCGGCTCATCAGACGGCGTGCTGTGCGGATATCGAGGACGATATTGACGCGCTCGCGGAGCCTTTTTGCCCTTTGCCCGGCGGCGCGGTTGCGCAATTCAGCCCAACTCCGGCGCTGGTGGCGATTGATATTGATGCGCGCGGCGCGACCGCTGATCGGGGCGGCAAAAACGCGGCGCAGCTCCGGCTCAATCGCGGGGTAATCCCGGACCTGACCCGGCAAATCAGGCTGCGGAATTTCGGTGGCGCGATTCTGATCGATTTTGCCGGGATGAAGGCGGGGGCTCGATCGTTGCTCGCGCCTGATTTGATCGCCAACCTCGCGCGCGATCCGCTGAAGCCGCGTTTGCTCGGCTTTACCGCCCTCGGCTTTGCCGAAATCCTGCGCCCTCGGGTGCGCGCCCCTTTGCACGAAGTGCTGATTCCATGATTGAACCGCGTCCAGCCAAACCCTGCCCGATTTGCGGCAAAACAGCAGAGCCGACCCACCTGCCCTTCTGCTCGGCGCGCTGCCGCAGCGTGGATTTGGGGCGCTGGTTTAATGAGGATTACAAATTGCCGGACGCTGATCCGATCATTGACGACGCTGATCAGGACTGAACTTGCGCGGCATAGGCGCTGAGCCGCGCCAAGGTGGCGTCCACCCCGCCCAGCACCTCGAATAAATCGCGCACACCGGGGCGCGCGAACCCTTCGCCGATCACATGATCGATCAAAGCGGTCACTGGCTGCGCCCAGCCCCGGATATCGCACAGTAAAATCGGCTTGGCGTGACGCTCAAGCTGTTTCCAGGTCAGAATTTCAATCAGCTCATCAAGCGTGCCGAGCCCGCCGGGCAGCACCACGAACGCATCGCCCCGGTCGAACATAATTTTCTTACGATCATGCATCGATTCGGTGGTGATCAATTCGCTGAGTCCGTCAAACGCGACTTCGCGGGCGCGCAGAAATTCGGGGATGATGCCGGTCACCGTGCCGCCCGCTTGCAAGCACGCACCGGCGATGGTGCCCATCAGGCCCACATTGCCGCCGCCAAATACCAGGCCGATCCCGCGCGCGGCGAGGCCTGATCCGAGAGCTTGGGCTGCCGCGCGATAGTCGGGGGCGTGGCCGAAGGATGATCCGCAGAAAACCGTGACTGAAAAGTGACTCATATTCCAAAAAACCTCATGAGACTTCCGAACCGGCTGCGTTCGTGGCAGGAGAGAAGCTTAGATGCAAGCCATGGCGGGATAGACCGATGTCCGGCAAGATCGACGATAATTTCAAGAAAAAGCCTATTCCCGGCTGGGTCGCCGCCGGAGCCATTGGTGCGCTCGGCGTGATCGCGGTTGGCGGGCTGGTGTTGCTGGGCGGCAAAAAGCAATTCGCCCCGACGGCGCCGGCCAATTTGCCGGTGGCCACCAGCAGCCCGATCAATACCGGACCGCGCTTTGACACGGTGCGTATTGATGCCGGGGGCAATGCGGTGATTGCCGGACGCGCCACACCGGGGGCCACCGTCACCATTGACGCCAATGGCAAGCCGATTGGCAGCGCGGTCGCCGGATCGGACGGATCATTTGCCTATGTCACCACCCAGCCATTGGCGGCGGGCAGTGCTAATTTGACGCTGAATGAGACCACGCCGGGTGGTCGGACCGTCACCAGCCATCGCAGTGTGGCGATCAATGTGCCGCAAACGCCGAGCGAAGGGGCGCTCGCGGTGTTGTCAGGGGGCGCCAATGGTGCCTCGAAATTGCTCAGCGGCCAGGGTCCGCAGCCGGGGACGCTTGGCTTGAGTTCGGTTGATTACACGAATGGTCACGCGCTGATCGCCGGAACCGCGAAAGCGGGCGCGCAGGTCTCGTTGTTTCTGGGCAAAAAATATCTGGGCAGCGCGCTCACCGGCTCTAACGGGCGCTGGACCTTGCGCGTCGCCGCGCTGGCGAACCGGCCCGGCACCTTTACCCTGCAAACCATCAAGCCCGATGGCACGGTTATTCAATCGATGAAAACCGCCTATGCGCCCACTGCCGTGGCGGGGGTTAAGCTCGGTCGGGTGGTGATCAAAACCGGCCAATGCCTGTGGGAGATCGCCCGCGCGGAATATGGCTCGGGCGCGAAATATACGCTGATTTACAAGGCCAACGAAGCCTCGATCAGCAACCCGAACCTGATTTATCCAGGGCAGAATTTTTTACTCCCGCAAGTGGCGAAATAGTTTTTCGCTCCGCCCATGGTGAAATAATCGGCACGTTGGGTGAGACGGGCGTTACCGTTACGTTGGTTTCCGCGTT
>JAJZEG010000303.1 GCA_021828605.1 Pseudomonadota bacterium
CATCGCGCCCGATCACCCCGGCGCTCAAAGCGAGGACCGAGCGGGTGTTGGCGGTGTCCTGGATCAAGCCGACGCTCGCCGCCAAATATCCGGCATAGGGTTCATCGCCGAGCGGCGGGTTGATCGCGGCGGTATCGGTCGGGGTGAAGATTTTCTGGGTGATGCCGAGGCTGATGCGCTGGGTGCCATCGCCCCAGACCGCATGGCCCAAATTCGCCAAAAACCCTGGAACGTCGCCGCGCGGCGAGGTCCAGTTCAGGCGAAACCCGTTGACGTAATTGCGATCCGTCGGGTGTTGGGTGCTGATCGAGGCGTTTTCGTCCTGGAGGGTCCAGATGCCACCGCTGAAAAGCGAGGTGGGGTTTGCCCCCGATCCTGCCGCTGGTCGCGCCGATTGGGCGTAGGCACTCCCTGACGCCATCAGGCCAGCTAAGAGCACCGCCGTTCCAACCACCCTGCACCGCATGCGCTTGATCCCCATTTTGCGAGCCGCGCCACCCCGACCTGTTCACGAGCGCGTAATCCGTTGATTCTATATGCGGCGGTAATGGTCGCGGACAAGATAGGTTGATCAGCAATCATGCCAGGGTTGTGTTGTTGTTTGGGGGAGCCTGGGCAAAATCGCGATGATCGCGGCTGGTATGCGACGTTTGCGGGACGGGTCACCCCTGAAATATTTGTCACCCGATGCTATTTGCCGTCAATCATGACAGATCAATGGTTAAAACATTATCAACGGGCCATGATTTTCGCGCTGTTTCTGATCAGCGTGCCCGCATCGGCCTGGGCCGGGGTGCCGACACCCCTCGGCAACTGGCTGACCGCGCGGGGGGGTGCTGTGGTGCAAATCGCGGCGTGCCCTGCGGGCAACGGCATCCATCGCGCACCGGACAAGTTATGCGGGTGGATTGTGGGCATTAAACTCAATCGGGGTTCGGCGATGCCGCGCGATTATCTGGGCCAGAGCCAATGCGATTTCCCGCTGATCCAACAAGCGCACCCCGCCGCCAGCCCTGATTTATGGCGCGGTCACGTTGTGGATCCGCGCAATGGCCATCGTTATAATGCGAGCCTGCGCGTCACCCCGCATGGCCGCCTCGCGTTGCATGGGTATTTGCTGCTGCCGGTTTTGGGCGAAACCCAGCTTTGGACCCGCTATACGGCGCCGGTGCCGCGCTCGTGCCGGATTACGACGGGGCGGGGGTAAGCGGGGCGGGGGTAAGCGGGGCGGGGGGAAAAATGATGGTCGTTGCTCTTGGCTTTGATCGGTGCAGCGGGCAAAGATAGGGCAACAGCAAATCAGGGTGCAGCCGGGTGGCGTCAGCGATCATATTTCAAGGCAGCCTGTTTTCCACAGATTTTTTGCAGGAATCGATTGCGCGCAGTCCGGACTGGCAGCTGATATCTGAGGAACAAGTCGCCCGTTTCGCCGCCCAATTACACGAAATTTTCAGCGCATTCCCGGTGGCGCAAAGTCCCAATGAGAGCCAGACCGAGGATGACCTGATCTGGCCGATTCTGGCAGCGTTGGGCTGGACGGCGAGCCTGCGCCAGCAAAATCTGGCGGCCAAGGGCCGCGATGACGTGCCGGATGGGGTGTTGTTTGCCGATGCCGCGACGAAAGCCCAGGCCAATAATTTTCCCGAAGAATTCAAGCGCTATGGTTTCGGGCTGGCTGTGGTGGAATCCAAGCGCTGGCTGCGCCCGCTGGACCGGCAATCGGGACGGCGGGACGAGGAGACCGCGCCTTCGACGCAGATGCTGCGTTATTTGCGCCGGGTCGATGATCTGACCACCGGCAAGCTGCGCTGGGGTATCCTCACCAACGGATCGCGCTGGCGGCTTTATTATCAAGGGGCGCGGTCGGTTTCCGAGCAATTTTTCGAGCTTGATATCGCGGCGGTGCTGGCAATTTCCGGCCATGAAGGTGGGTTGTTTGCTCTATCGGAGGCGGAGCGGCTGCATTGGTTGCGGGTGTTCATGCTGGTGTTCGGCCGTGACGGGTTTTTGCCCCGGCCCAGCGACTCCCGCAGCTTCCACCAACGCGCGATTGATGAAGGCCGGTTCTACGAACAGCGCGTTGCCGATAATTTGTCAAACATGGTGTTTGGCTTCGTGTTTCCCACACTCGCCCAAGCCATTGCCAAGGCAGCGCCAGAGGCGAGCTTGCAGGACGTGCGCGAAGCCGCGCTGATTCTGCTCTATCGGCTGTTATTCATCCTTTATGCCGAGGATCGCGATTTGCTGCCGGTGCGCGAGCCCGGCTATCAGAATTATGGTTTGCGCGACAATGTTCGCGGCGATGTCGGGCTCCGCAAGGACCGCAAGGATATTTTCTCCGACACCGCCGCGCGCTACTGGGCGGTGGTTGATGATCTTTGTCGCGCCATTAATGGCGGCGATAAATCGATTGGCCTGCCGCCTTATAATGGCGGGCTGTTTGACCCCAAGCGAACCGAATTGCTCACGCAAATCCGCCTGAGTGATGCGGTGATGGCGGCGGTGATGGATGTATTGTCGTTCGAGCATACCGATCAGGGGCGCAAATATATCAATTATCGCGATTTGAGCGTGCAGCAGCTTGGTTCGATTTACGAGCGGTTGCTGGAGCATGAAGTCACCCGCGACGGCGAGAGCGTGATGATCAGCCCCAATGTTTTCGCCCGCAAAGGCTCGGGCAGCTACTACACGCCGGATGATCTGGTCGGGCTGATTATTCACGAAACCATCGATCCGCTGATTGCCGCGCAAATGGCGGCTTTCTCCGCGCAACTCGCCGAGATCGACGCCACCCGCTCGGATCGCGATGAGCGGGTGCTGGCGTTGGCAACCTACGATCCGGCGGCGCGATTGCTGTCGTTGAAAATCTGCGATCCCGCGATGGGTTCCGGGCATTTTCTGGTCAGCCTGGTTGATTACCTGTCCGATCAGGTGATCACCGCGATGGCCGAGGCGCAAGCCCTGGTTACGTTTGGCGATTATGTCTCGCCGCTGACCGCCCGGATCGCTGATATTCGTAACACGATTTTGCGCAATGCCAGGGAGCGGGGCTGGAAGGTCGCCCCCGAGCATCTCGATGATCGGCATATCGTGCGGCGCATGGTGCTGAAACGCTGTATTTATGGTGTGGATAAAAACACCATGGCGGTCGAGTTGGCGAAGGTGGCGCTCTGGCTGCATACTTTTACCGTTGGCGCGCCGCTCTCGTTTCTGGATCATCATTTGCGCAGCGGGGATAGTCTGTTCGGCGTCTGGGTGCGCGCGGGTATCGACCGGGTGACCACGCTGGGCGCGCCGCTGTTTTTGCATGAGCCGATGAGCCGCGCGGTGCGCGCCGCCGCACAGATGCAGTTGATCGAAGGGTTGACCGACGCCGAAATTGCCGAGGCGCATCGCTCGAAAGATATTTTCGATGAGGTGCAGTATATAACCGCGCCGCTCGATGCGATGCTGAGTTTGATCCATGCGCTGGACTGGCTGGATTTGAAAGCCAAGGCCGATAAAATCGCGATCCAGGCGTTTTTCATGGGCCAGTTTGGCGATCCGGTGCTGATCGCGATGGGCAAAAAGACGCTGAAAACCAGCAAGCCGGATGCCGAGCGGTTCGCCGAGATTTTCGCGCGCGCCAAGGCGCTGATGACCGAGGAAGCCTATCTGCACTGGCAGGTGGCCTTTCCCGGCGTGTGGTCCGATTGGGAGGGCGCAAGCCTGACCGGTGGGTTTGATGCGGTCATTGGCAACCCGCCCTGGGACCGGATGAAGCTGCAACAGGTGGAGTGGTTTGCGGCACGCAGGCGTGAGATTGCGCTCGCCCAGCGTGCGTCCGACCGCGCGCGCATGATCACGGCCTTGGAGCGCGCCGATGATCCGTTGGCACAGGATTTCGCCAAGGCCAGTCAGCGCGCTGAGGCGGCGGTGCGCATGGCGCGCACCGGCGGCGATTATCCGCTCCTCTCCGGCGGGGATGTAAATATTTATTCGTTATTCGTGGAACGCGCGATGAGGCTGGTAAAGCCAACCGGCATGATCGGGCTGTTAACGCCGTCAGGCATCGCATCGGATAAGACAGCAGCACCCTTTTTTAAGGCGGTGGCCACAAGCGGGCGGCTCAAGGCGCTGTATGATTTTGAGAATAAAAAAGTGTTTTTCCCGGACGTTCATGCGTCGTTCAAATTTTGTGTCTTCGTTGCCAGCCCGGCGCCGCAACCGAAACCGGCGCAATGTGCGTTCTATCTTCACACCATCACTGAACTCAACGACCCGGAGCGCTGCTTTCCGTTATCTGCCGCTGATTTTGCCAGCGTGAACCCGAATACCGGCACGGCGCCCATATTTCGGACAAAGCGCGATGCGGCGCTGACCACGGCGATTTATCAACGGCTGCCGGTGCTGGTTGATGCCTCCTCCGGCAGCGACATTAAAGCATGGCCAGTGAAATACGCCACGATGTTTCATATGGCTAACGACTCTGAATTATTCCGCACGAGGCACGAGTTAGAGGAAGAGGAGGAAGCTTATCCCATAGCGGCTCAGTTATGGCGCTCTGCATCAAATGTTTGGGTTCCCCTGTACCAAGGTCGCTCAGTAGAGGCTTACGATCATCGGTTTGCGGGGGTAAATTTTAACCCAGAGAATATACGTCGTGGATATACCTCAGTACTAACGTCTCTCGAACAACATCGCGACACAAATTTTCAGACAAAATTCCAATACTTTGTTCCAAAAAATGACACGCATCTGGCTGGAAATCCAGAATATATTTTGGCTTATAGGCGTAGCACTGCCACAACTAATTCAAGAACAATGGTTTCTGCGATTACGCCTGCCCTAGGATTTGGCGACAGCTTATTTCTCTTAGTCCCTGAAAAGGCTGGAGTTTGCCCGGCTGATATTCTAGCGTTCATTCAGGCGAACCTGATGAGTATCCCGTTCGACTTTGTTGCCCGTAACAAATTGCAGGGTCAGAACTTTAGTTGGTATATATTAGAACAGCTCCCGGTCGTGCCGTTGGCGGCGTACAAAACTATAAAATTCGGCAAAAAGACCGCCGGCGCAATAATCCGCGACGCTGTGCTGGAACTAACCTACACGGCGCATGACCTCGCACCATTTGCCCGCGATATGGGCTATGTTGATCGAGCGGGTGCGGTCAAACCGCCTTTTGTCTGGGACCCGGAGCGGCGCCTTAAGCTGCGCGCCAAGCTCGACGCACTCTATTTTCATCTCTATGGCATCACCGACCGCGAGGATGTCCGCTATATTTATTCGACATTCCCTATTGTCGAGCGTGAGGAGGTCGCCCTGTATGGGCGCTTTCGCTCGCGGGATTTGTGCCTCGCTTACATGAGTGCGCTTGCGGCGGGCGACCCGGACGCTGAGATTGATTTGTGAGTGGAGCGGGTAGCGGGAATCGAACCCGCGCATTCAGCTTGGGAAGCTGACAGGCTACCATTACATCATACCCGCGCGGCCTTGTTGTAATTCGGCGCCGCGCGCGGTGCAATGGCCCCGCCTGGGCAAAATAGGGGTCAACGCAATTCGCGGCGGAGGATTTTGCCGGTGACGGTTTTTGGCAAATCGGCGATAATCGCGACCTGGCGCGGATATTTATAGGCGGCCATGCGCTCGCGGCAGAAATCGATGATCTGCTCGGGCGTGGTGCTGGTGCCGGGTTTCAGGCTGATCACCGCTTTCACCGTCTCGCCGCGATAGGCGTCGGGCACGCCGACCACGGCGGCCTCGCGCACGGCGGGGTGGGTGTACAGCACATCCTCGACCTCGCGCGGCCAGACCTTATAGCCCGCCGCATTGATCATGTCCTTCTTGCGATCAACCAGATAAAACCAGCCTTGCGCGTCCATGAAGCCGACATCGCCGGTATGCAGGCGGCCTTCCTTGATCGCCTCGGCGGTTTTATCGGGCTTGTTCCAATAGCCGGGCACCACCATCGGCCCGGCGGTGACAATTTCGCCAATTTCGCCCACCTTCAGGGGCGCACCGTCATCATCGCAAATCCACGAGATGGTGTCATAGACCGGCACGCCGATGGCCAGCGCGCCCGAGGCCGGATCGACCGGGGCTTCGCGGTGCAGCGGCACCACATGCGAGGGCGAGTTGGTTTCGGTCAGGCCGTAGCCATTATGGATGTAATGGCCGAATTTGGCACGAAAATCAGTGACTACGCTGGGCGGGATCGGCGCGCCG
>JAJZEG010000030.1 GCA_021828605.1 Pseudomonadota bacterium
CCCGAAGCCACCCGGCTAGCCCGGATCGTCAATACCTGGCTGGCGCTTACCCCGGTGGCTCCGTGGGACAAGATTGCCGCCGATGCCCACGCGCGGCTGCGGGCGCGGCTGCAACTTGCCGGGATCACCATCGGCGCATTCGATGAAATGATTGCGGGCCACGCTTTGGCACTGGGCGCTGTCGTCGTCACGAATAATGTCAAGCATTTCAGTCGGGCAGAGGGGTTGTTCATCGAGGATTGGCTGGAGAATTGAAACTACAGCAACGAACAGACCGTTACGGGCAGCGTCGCATAACTTAGGATAAATGCGACATCCGATATCGTCATCAGTTCCGCTATCGAGGTTTGAGGTGGACCAAAAGACGATCATGAGAAGCGATTTTATCTAAAGCCCTCACGTCCTCTCAAGCTGGTCGATGCAGCCGTGACTAGAGATTTTTGTCGGTAGGGGCGAAATATCGCTCCTGCCGGTCTGATTTCAGAATGGGATGTCGTCATCGAGGTCGGCGGCGCGGCTGGAATCCCAGGCGTTATTTTGGGCGGCGGGTTGGCTGCGCGCGGGGGTTTGGGTGGGTTCGGCGTAACCACCGCCGCTGCTGGCGCCGGTTGGGCGGTCGAGCAGGACCAGTTCGGCGCCGATGCGGCCCAGCATGATTTCGGTGGTGTATTTTTCCTGGCCCGACTGGTCGGTCCATTTGCGGGTTTGTAATTTGCCTTCGAGATAGAGTTTCGAGCCTTTTTTCAGGTATTTTTCGGCGACATCGGCCAGGCGGTCATTCATGATCACCACGCGGTGCCATTCGGTGCGCTCCTGGCGTTCGCCGCTGGTTTTGTCGTTCCAGATTTCCGAGGTTGCCAGCGCCAGATTGACGATTTTCATGCCCGACTGGGTGGTGCGGATTTCCGGGTCTTTGCCCAGATTGCCGACGAGGGTGACTTTGTTGACGCTGCCGGCCATGCGATTTCTCCAAGTAAGGACGCGCGTAGAGTAGCCGATGTTGCGCCCCCTTTCCAGTCGGGTGGTTTGACGCCATATCCAGGGCTCATGAGTGGGCGATGAGGATGGCTGGGACCAGTTTTATTGTGGTGCGCGGTGCGCGCGAGCATAATTTGAAGAATATCGACGTGCGGATCCCGCGCGATCAGCTGACGGTGATTACCGGACTGTCGGGGTCGGGTAAGTCATCGCTCGCGTTCGATACGATTTATGCCGAAGGGCAGCGGCGCTATGTCGAGAGCCTGTCGGCCTATGCGCGGCAGTTTTTGGAATTGATGGGTAAGCCCGATGTCGATGCGATTGAGGGATTGTCGCCGGCGATTTCGATTGAGCAGAAATCGACCTCGAAAAATCCGCGCTCGACGGTCGGCACGGTGACCGAGATCCATGATTATATGCGCCTGCTCTGGGCGCGCGCAGGCGTGCCTTATTCACCCGCGACCGGTCTGCCGATTGAGGCGCAGACGGTGAGCCAGATGGTGGATCGGGTGCTGGCGATGCCAGAGGGCACGCGGCTGTTGTTGCTGGCCCCGGTGGTGCGCGATCGCAAGGGTGAATATCGCAAGGAGCTGGCCGAATTGCAGCGGCGCGGTTTCACCCGGGTGAAAATCGACGGCAAATTATTCGAGATCGGCGCGGTGCCGACGCTGAATAAAAAGACCAAGCACGAAATCGAGGTGGTGGTCGATCGGGTGGTGGTGCGCGCGGGCACCGAGCAGCGATTGGCGGATAGTTTTGAGACAGCACTCGGATTATCCGATGGGATTGTTTATGCGGAGAATGCCGATTTAGCGGACGAGCGTACCGTGTTTTCGGCGCGGTTTGCCTGTCCGGTGTCGGGATTTACCATCGAGGAGATCGAGCCGCGGCTGTTCAGCTTCAATTCGCCGCACGGGGCCTGTCCGGTGTGCGATGGGTTGGGGACGGAGACGGTGTTTGATCCGGCGTTGATTGTGCCCGATGAGACCAAATCGCTGGCCGATGGCGCGGTGGCGCCGTGGGCCAATGCGCAGTCGCCTTATTATACCCAGACGCTGGCGGCGATTACGCAGCATTTCAAGGTGAAAATGGCGACGCCCTGGGAGGCGCTGCCCGAGCCTGTGCGCGCGGCGATTTTGTTTGGCGCGGGGCTCAGCGAGATCACCTTTTCCTATAAAGACGGGGTGCGCGACTATAGCGTGACCAAGGCGTTTGACGGGGTGGTGCATAATCTGACGCGGCGGCTGCGCGAGACCGATAGCGTGTGGGTGCGCGAGGAATTATCGCGCTATCAGGCCGATCAGCCGTGTCAGCGTTGCGCTGGGGCGCGGTTGCGGCCTGAAGCATTGGCGGTGAAAATTGCCGGATCGAGCATTGCCGAGGCGTCGTTTCTCTCGATCCGCGCGGCGCGTGACTGGTTTGCGCAGGTGGAGGCGACGCTTACGCCGCAGCGCCAGGAAATTGCGCGACGAATTTTGCGCGAAATTAACGATCGGTTACAGTTTTTGGTGGATGTTGGGCTGGATTATCTGACCCTGGCGCGCGGTTCGGCGAGTCTGTCGGGGGGGGAGACGCAGCGGATCCGGCTGGCCAGCCAGATTGGTTCGGGGCTGACCGGGGTGTTGTATGTGCTTGATGAGCCCTCGATTGGGCTGCATCAGCGCGATAATGAACGGCTGCTGGTTACGCTGCGGCGGTTGCGCGATTTGGGCAATACCGTGCTGGTGGTTGAGCATGATGAGGATGCGATCCGCAGTGCGGATCATGTGATTGATATGGGGCCGTTGGCCGGAGTGCATGGTGGTGCGGTGATTGCCGAGGGCACGCCTGCGCAGGTGGCGGCTAATCCGGCGTCATTGACCGGGGATTTTTTATCAGGGCGGCGCGCGGTGCCGATTCCCGCGCAGCGCCGGGTGGTGGATGAGGCGCGGATGCTGCGTCTGGTGGGGGCGCGGGGCAATAATTTGCGGTCGGTGACGGCTGCGTTTCCGCTCGGCGTGTTCACCGCGATCACCGGCGTGTCGGGCGGCGGTAAATCGACCTTGGTGATCGATACGCTGTATAAAGCGGTGTCGCGCCGGTTGATGGGGTCGGGCCAGGTGCCGGCCGCCTATGATCGGATCGAGGGGTTGGAGCAGCTTGATAAAATCATCGAGATCGATCAATCGCCGATTGGCCGCACACCGCGCTCGAACCCGGCGACCTATACGGATTTGTTTGCGCCGATCCGCGATTGGTTTGCCGAACTGCCGGAGAGCCGGGCGCGGGGTTATAAATCCGGGCGGTTTTCGTTCAATGTCAAAGGCGGGCGCTGCGAGGCGTGCCAGGGCGATGGGCTGATCAAAATCGAGATGCATTTTCTGCCCGATATGTTCGTGACCTGCGATACCTGCAAAGGGCGGCGCTATAATCGCGAAACGTTAGAGATCAAGTTTCGCGATCAGTCGATTGCCGATGTGCTGGAGATGAATGTCGAGACCGCGATGGGGTATTTTTCCGCCCAGCCGCGCATCCGGGATCGGTTGAAATTATTGATGGAGGTCGGGCTCGGCTATATTAAATTGGGCCAGTCGGCGACGACGTTATCGGGCGGTGAGGCGCAGCGGATCAAGCTCGCCAAGGAATTGGCGCGGCGGGCGACCGGGCGGACTTTGTATATTCTCGATGAGCCGACCACCGGGCTGCATTTTGAAGATGTTCGGAAATTGCTGGAGGTTTTGCATGCGTTGGTGGATACCGGCAATAGTGTCATCGTGATTGAGCATAATTTGGACGTGATCAAAACCGCAGATTGGGTGATCGATTTGGGACCGGAGGGCGGTGATGGCGGCGGCGAGATTGTCGCGGTGGGCACGCCCGAGGATGTGGCATTGGCAGCGCGTTCGCATACTGCGCGGTTTTTGAAGCCGCTGTTGGGTGGGCGCGAGAAGGCGGCGGTGCCGCGCAAGCGCAAGAAGGCGTCGTGAGTCGATTGTTAACATAAATAACGAACTAAGGGAAGCGAAAAATGCTGAGTTTGGAGCAGGCGGAGCGGATTATTGCGCAGGCGCGGGCCAAGGGACGGGCGTTGAATTTGGCGCCGCTGACCGTGGTGGTGTTGGATGCGGGCGGGCATGTGGTGGCGAGCGCGCGGGAGGATCATTCGGGGATTGCGCGCATCGAGATTGCCACCGGCAAGGCGTGGGGTGGGTTGGGGCTCGGGATTGGCTCGCGGGCGTTGTTTGAGCGGTGGAACAAGGGAGGCGAAGGGTTTTTGACCGGGTTCGCGGCGGCGAGCCAGGGGCGGATGGTGCCGGTGCCGGGCGGGGTTTTGGTGTTAGAGGCGGGCCAGGTGATTGGGGCGGTCGGGGTATCGGGCGATAATTCGGATAATGATGAAATTTGTGCGGTGGCGGGGATTGAGGCGGCGGGGTTGGTGGCGAAAATCGGGTTTTGACCCTGGTACCCATGACCCAGCCCATCCAGGCGACCGGCCCCGCCGCGCAGATTCTTGCCAGCGCCGGTCAGGCGCTTGGCCTTGCTACCCCTCAATCCCGCCTGCACATTACCCAACCTGCCACGCTGGACTCCTGCTTCCCGGTCGCTGATCTTGCCGTTGCCGCCATCGGCACTGCGGGCCTCGCGGTTGCCGATTTGCTCGCCGCTTTGCCCGGCTCCAGCGAACCCCAAGCTCCGATCATCATCAATCAACGCAGCCTTGTCCGCTGGTTCGCCAGCTCAATCACCCCGATCGGCTGGCAGATCCAAGCCGCCTGGGACGCGATTGCGGGCGATTACCCCACGCGCGACGGGTGGATCCGGCTGCATACCAACGCGCCGCATCATCGCGCCGCCGCCCTTGAAATCCTGCGCGTTGCTCCAAATCGCGAAAGCGTCGCCGCAGCCACTTTCCAATGGCTCAGCGATGAGCTGGAGTCGGCTATTATCGCCGCAGGCGGCTGTGCCGCCCGGATGCGCTCGCAAGCCGACTGGTCCACCCATCCGCAAGGCCGAGCCGTCGCCGCCGAAAAACTTATTGCAATCGAGCGGATCGAACCGCGCGGCACTCCCGCGCCGCTAACGGCATGGCAGCCCGATGCCGCCCGTCCGTTGCGCGGCATTCGCGTGCTTGATCTCACCCGGATTCTTGCCGGACCGGTCGCCACCCGGTTTCTGGCGGGGCTCGGCGCGACCGTGCTGCGGCTTGATCCGCCCGATTGGGACGAGCCCAGCCTCGCCCCTGACGTCACGCTCGGCAAATATTGCGCGCGGCTCGATTTGCGCGACGCTGCTGGACGCGACCATTTTCGCGATTTGCTCGGCAAAGCCGATATTCTGATCCATGGCTACCGCCCCGGCGCGCTCGACCGGCTTGGCCTTACCGCTAACACACGCCAGCGGATTAATCCGGCTCTGATCGATATTTCACTCTGCGCCTGGGGCTGGACCGGCCCTTGGGCCGGACGCCGGGGTTTTGATAGTCTGGTGCAAATGGCCGCTGGCATTGCCGAGGCCGGGATGCGCTGGCGCCAAGCCGACCGACCAGTGCCGCTGCCGGTGCAAGCGATTGATCACGCCACCGGCTATCTGATGGCCGCCGCCGCCCTGCGCGGGTTGACGCTGCGGCTGCGCAGCCAAACCGCATTCACCGCCCGCTTATCCCTCGCGCGCACTGCCGCCAGCTTGGTCGATGCGACCCGGCAAAGCAACCCGGCAATCGCCGATCATCCCGCATCTGATGACAGCGCGATTCCCGATTACAGCGATACCGTTGAGCAAACCGCCTGGGGTCCGGCACGCAGGCTCCGCTCGCCAATTCAGATCGGCGACGTTACCTTGCATTGGGACCGTCCGGCCAGCCCGCTCGGTTCAGCACCGCCTGACTGGCCCGATTAGAGCGCGATATGTTCAGCTTGACGCAGTCGCGCCAATCTGACGCGCTCTAGCTTTGTTTGCGAGGCTGAGCAACGCTTGTTATTGCCGCGCACAATGCGCGTCAATTCCAAACGATCAGGCTTGTCTTATGAATGTTCCGCCGATTGAGCGATAATGGTTCACCGTCAGCGGGGGACCACCCGCTGACGGTGAAGGGGTCGGATCGGGATCAGGCTGGCCATGCTGGGCCGGGTTAGAGTTTGATCGCCCCTTCTTTTCCT
>JAJZEG010000364.1 GCA_021828605.1 Pseudomonadota bacterium
CTTGGATATTGGCGGGCTGAGCCATGTGTTCAATTTCGATGTGCCGCATCATGCCGAGGATTATGTGCATCGGATTGGCCGCACCGGTCGGGCGGGACGCGAAGGGCGGGCTTTGACGATTGCGGCTCCCGAGGATCGGGCGGCAGTGGCGGCGATTGAGAAATTGACCGGTCATCCGATTCCGCCCATGCAAATTGAAGGGCTTGATCCGGTTGATTGGGCCGAAGAGGATGGTCGGCGGCGGCGCGGGGTGCGTGGTAAGGCGCCGCGAGCGGGGGAAGCGAAGCCGGAAGTCGCAGCGGCGGAGCCGCCACGCAAACGCAGTCGGGCCAAGCCTGATGCGCCGCGGGCCGATGCGCCGCGCCCGGATGCGTCGCACGCTGAACAGCCTCCGGTCGGCGAGCAGGCTGCACCGAGTGAGCGGCGATCGGGTCAGCGTTCCGCACCATCGCGTGATCGAGCCCCCCGTGAGGCCGGGATGCGTGAGGCTGGGATGCGTGAAGCGGATGAGGGGGCAGGGCGCGCGGTGCGCGGCTTTGGCGAGGATGTGCCCGCCTTCATGAAAATTGCCCGCAGGCCTGGGCCAAAACCGGATTTCAGCGTAACCAGCGTCGAGGATGTGCCCGATGATGATCATCCTCCGCATGATCAGGGAACGGAGATTGCCGCATGAACAAAATTGACCCGTCACTGCAAAGCCAGACTCAAAGCCAGACTGGTCATAAAGGCGGCTTCGCGCCGTTCGATTGGGCGGATGCGCTCAATTTCGATGGCCAGCTCTCTGAGGATGAGCGGGCGATCCGCGACGCCGCGCATGACTATTGCCAGGGCCAGCTGTTTCCGCGGGTGTTAAAGGCGTTCCGCGAAGAAAAATTTGATCGGGCGATTGTCTCTGAAATGGGGCAGATGGGCTTTCTGGGCGCGACCTTATCAAGCCATGGCTGTGCTGATGCGTCTTATGTGGCGTACGGCTTGATCGCGCGCGAGTTGGAACGGGTCGATAGTGGCTATCGCTCGGTGTTTTCGGTACAATCCTCGCTGGTGATGTATCCGATTTATGCGTTCGGCTCAGAGGCGCAGAAGGATAAATATCTGCCCAAATTACGCACCGGTGAATGGGTCGGCTGTTTTGGGCTCACCGAGCCCGATGCGGGGTCCGATCCGGGATCGATGCGCACCAAAGCCACGCCGGTTGATGGCGGTTACCTGTTGAACGGGTCGAAAACCTGGATTAGCAACGCGCCGATCGCCGATATGGTGTTGGTGTGGGCGAAGGATGAAACCGATACGATTCGTGGATTTTTGGTGGATCGCGGCTCGAAAGGGTTAGAGACCCCGAAAATTGAAGGCAAGTTTTCGCTGCGCGCCTCGGTGACCGGGATGGTGATGCTGCAAGATGTGTTCGTGCCATCTGATCATATGCTGCCGGGCGTTAAGGGGCTGCGTGGGCCATTTTCCTGCTTGAATAACGCGCGCTACGGCATTGCCTGGGGTGCGATGGGGGCGGCTGAGTTTTGCTGGCATGCGGCGCGGCAATATACCTTGGATCGGCAGATGTTTGGCCGTCCGCTGGCGGCGACGCAGCTTGTGCAAAAGAAATTAGCCGATATGCAAACCGAGATTTCGCTCGGCTTGCAGGGCGCGTTGCGGCTGGGCCGCTTGCTTGATGAAGGCAAGGCGGCGACGGAAATGATTTCATTAATGAAACGTAATAATTGCGGTAAATCGTTGGATATCGCGCGCGTGTCGCGCGACATGCATGGCGGCAATGGAATTGTGGATGAGTATCACGTGATTCGCCATATGATGAATTTGGAAACAGTGAACACCTATGAAGGGGCGCATGATGTTCATGCGTTGATTTTAGGGCGTGCGCAAACCGGTATTTCGGCATTTTAATGAGGGTTGGCCGGCCCTAAAGTTGGGCGCGGTTTAATCCAACCTGGCCTAATTGATCCGACACTGATTAATGCGTGTTGACTCCTGATTATGATCGCGCTCATGATCAGTGTTAGACGATGCGCGCCTAACTGATAAAAATTGGGGTAGGTCGGCATATGGGAGATTGGTGCGTCTGCGCATCGAGCGGCGAACGGGCGGATGATCGCGATAATTATGCGTTATAGAGCAATGATTGAATGCGGAGTATGACATTTGAGACGTGTCCGCGACTATCAAACAGGAGACACCGATAGCCCTCCGGCCGGCGTGATTTTTTGTCGGGTTCAAATCCCGGCTGAGGTTCTGCCGCGTGCCAAGGCGATCCATTTGGATAATTGGGCGAAAAATAGTTTTGTCATCACGTTGCCGGGCGTGCTGGTCGCGGTGGTGTTGCTGTTGCAATGTCAGGCGCCGTTGCAACATCCGATTGAGCTGCTGTTTTTCGCGCTGGTGGTGGTGGCCTATGCGGCGCAGGCGAGCGTTGCTGATTGGTGGCTGCATAAAGAGGAGCGCTTCGGGACCATTGATTTGGCGCGAAAACTGATGATGGGCGCGCGATTCGCATTATCGGTATCGTGGATGTTGTTGTTGAATATCGTGATCCGCTCGGGCGGCTCTGACGTCGCGATCATTGTGATTGGCGTCGAGGTTGCGCTGATTTCCGCGACGATGATGGTGGGACCGCTGACGTTTGGCGCGGTCGCTTTGTTGCCGTTGGTGATCGGCGCGTTGATCTCGGTGGGTCCGGGCTCGCCGGTTTCGTCGCCGGAAATCATTGGCATTGTGTCTGCCTATGCGGCCTACACGTTTTACGCTTTCATGTTTCTGAACCATAAAATGATTTTCGAAACGCTGACCACCATCCGCCTGGAGCAAACCAACGATACGATCAGGATTTTGCTGCGCGATTTCGAGGAAAGTGCGAGTGATTGGTTGTGGGAGGTTGATGCTGCGTTCAATTTGAAAGCGGTGTCGCTGCGTTTTGCCGAGGTTGCCGAACGCGATCGGGCGGCGATGATTGGTCCGTTGATCAAGTTGTTGCGGGGTGCGGGCTCTGGCGAGCCGGGTGGCACCGGTGATCCGCTTGGCGCGCTGCTCGATCATTTCGCCCATTTAACGCCGTTTCGCGATTTGGTGCTGCCGATCAAGGTTGGCGATGCACGACGCTGGTGGTCGTTAACCGGCAAGCCAATATTCGAGGGGAATAATCAACGATTTGTTGGCTATCGGGGGGTGGGTGCCGATGTTACCGCCAGCCATCAGGCGCGCGAACAGAATGCGTATTTGGCGCGCCATGATGCGTTGACCGGCCTTGCCAACCGGGTGGCCTTCGCGACAGCGGTTGAGCGGGCGTTGGACTCCGAAGGCGGCGCTTTGCTGAGTTTGGATTTGGATGCGTTCAAAGCGGTGAATGATCGTTTTGGTCATGCCATGGGTGATCGGGTTTTAGTTTCAGTGGCGAACCGACTAAGGGGGGCGATTCGCGATGGCGATGTCGCAGCACGGCTCGGCGGCGATGAGTTTGCGATTTTACTCCGGACCAATGAAGAGGTTGAGGTGCTCGCGGTGGCGCGGCGGGTGGTCGATGTATTGGGGCGGCCTTTTAAGTTCGATGGCATAACGGTGGAAATTGGCACCTCGGTTGGCATTGCCATGGTGCCCTCCTCGGCCAGCGTAGCGCCTGAGGATACCGGGCTGCTGGAGGCGGATTCGGAGACTGAAACCCTGATTAAGCAGGCTGATTTGGCGCTGTATCAGGCTAAGGCTGCGGGGCGTGGCACTTGGCGGTTTTTCGATGATGCAATGCATATCCATTTGGATCGGCGGCGGCATTTGCAGCGTGAGGTGGGCGAAGCGATCAGTGCCGACGGGTATGCGGTTTGGTTCCAGCCAGTCGTCGGGCTGGTACATGGCGAGATGACGGCGGTTGAGGCGGTGTTGCATTGGCCGGCAGTCTCAACCGACGAGCACGGCACGGCTGAACTGATTGGTGTCGCCGAGCAGATTGGTATGGCGGGTATTCTGGTCGATCGGATGCTCAATGCGGCGCTGGATTGCGGGCGGGCTTTGCCGTCTGCGGTGCGGATTTCGATTGATTTGCCGCAAAGCCTGTTGCTTGATGGCAGCAAAATCACCGACCTGCTTGATCAACTCCTGTCGTCCGGGATTAAGCCGGAGCGTTTCGAGTTCGAGGTCACCGAAGCGGCGCTCGCGGATGGTAGCCGCAAATGCCTTGACCGGTTGCGCCAGTTGCAGAACGCGGGCTGTCGCACCGCGATTGATCATTTCGGATTAGGCATGGCGTCGCTGACTCGGTTGCATGAAATGCCGTTCAGTCGGCTGAAAATCCATCGTGATTTCGTGGCGCGGACCGAGCTTGATCCGCAGGCGGTGCCGATGTTGCGGGCGATGATCGATATGGCGCATGCGCTCGGCTTGGTGGTGACCGCGGATGGGGTTACCAATGACGCACAATTATTGTTGCTGACCGAATTGGGCTGCGACGAAGCGCAAGGACCGTTCTTCGCCCAGCCAATGCCGCTCGCCGAGATTTTCACCTTCCCCGCGCTGAAAATCGCCCGACTGGTCCCCCCGAACGCGGTCGTGCGCAGTCAGCAGCAAGGCTGACTGCTCTTAAAAGAAGAGTCAGCAGCAAGGCTGACTGCTCTTAAAAAAAAGAGTCAGCAGCAAGGCTGACTGCCTGCAATAAGGCTTGCGAACCTACTTTAGCTGCCCGATATCGCGCACGGCGCCGCGGGCGGCACTGGTGGTCAAAGCGGCGTAGGCTTTGAGCGCGGATGAGACTTTGCGCAAGCGTGGTTTAGGCGTGAAAGCCTCTGCGCCGCGCGCAACCATCGCCGCACGGCGCTGATCCAGCACAGCCGGCTCGATCAACACATTAATGCTGCGGGCGGGAATATCGATGGCAATCAGATCGCCGGGTTCGATCAAAGCGATGGCGCCGCCCTCGGCGGCTTCGGGGGAAATATGACCGATGGACAGGCCCGACGTGCCGCCGGAAAATCGTCCATCGGTGATCAAGGCGCAGGCTTTGCCGAGGCCCTTGGATTTCAGATAGCTGGTCGGGTACAGCATTTCCTGCATGCCCGGACCGCCTTTCGGCCCTTCATAGGTGATCACCACGACATCGCCCGGTTTCACCTGATCATTGAGAATGGCCGTCACTGCGGCCTCCTGGCTTTCAAAAATCCGCGCGGGACCGGTAAAGCGCAGGCTCTCAGCATCAACGCCTGCCGTTTTCACAATCGCGCCATCAATCGCGATATTGCCATAGAGCACCGCGAGCCCGCCATCGGCGCTGAAAGCGTGGGCGATATCGCGGATCACCCCGTTACGGCGATCGGTATCAAGACTGTCATAGCGGCGCGATTGGCTAAAGGCTTGGATGGTCCGCACACCGCCGGGCGCTGCGGCATACAGGCTGAGCGCCGCCTCGCGCTGTTGGGTGATATCCCATTGAGCCAGGGCCGCGCCGAGGGATGCCGAATGGACCGTGGGGCAATCATGATGAAGCAGCCCGCCGCGATCAAGCTCGGCGAGAATACCCATAATCCCGCCCGCGCGATGCACATCTTCCATATGCACGTCCGGCACTGAGGGCGAGACTTTGCATAAATTGGGCACCCGGCGCGACAGCCGGTCGATATCGGCCATGGTGAAATCATGTTCGGCCTCATGGGCGGCGGCGAGCAGATGCAGCACGGTATTGGTCGAGCCGCCCATCGCGATATCGAGCGACATCGCGTTTTCGAAGGCTTGTTTGCTGGCGATGGCGCGCGGAAGCACGCTGACATCGTCCTGCTCGTAATAGCGGCGCGCCAAATCAACGATTTGCCAGCCTGCTTCGACGAATAATTTACGCCGGTCGGCATGGGTAGCGAGCAGCGAGCCATTGCCGGGCAGGCCGAGCCCCAAGGCTTCGACCAGGCAGTTCATCGAATTGGCGGTGAACATGCCCGAGCAGGAGCCGCAGGTCGGGCAGGCGGAACGCTCCATCACGGCGGCTTGTTCATCGGTTTGCGACGGGTCAGCGGCGGCGACCATGGCGGTGATCAAATCCACTGCACGGGTCTCGCCCTTGGCGATATATTTCCCGGCTTCCATCGGG
>JAJZEG010000406.1 GCA_021828605.1 Pseudomonadota bacterium
GAGGACTGAACAACCGAACTAACCGTATTCGCCGACCCAGTCCCAAAAAAATTATACGAACCCATTTCCTCACCTTTCCAATGCTGCGGCGTCACAAGCGCCGTTCTGCGCATCAATGGGCCGGGCATCGACCCTCCTTGCTCGCACAATTTAACTAACGATTAAAAACAACCCTGTCAATACGTGCGAACACTCTCATAAATGAGCATCGGCACGCCGGCGCGCGGAAATCCAGATATCTCAATCATTCCGATTGCGCCCAGCACCATCCGCGAGGCAAAATTATCCGCCCGCGCCACCGCCACGATCCGCGGTAATTTCGCCTGTTCATGGCCATAACGCAGCGCCGCCCCCGCCGCCTCGCGCGCCAAACCCGCACCGCGCACCTCCGGCCACATGGCAAAACGCAACGCCACGCCCAAGCCATCGGGGCGCTCCTGCAGGCCGGCAATCCCCAGAAACGCGCCCAGCCGCAGTCCGCGCACGCCCCAGATGCCAAACCCGTCGCGGCCCCAGGCGCTCACCTCTTCGGCCAGCTCCTCACCCACTCGCTCGCGCGTGCGCACCCCGCCCAGCATCAGCCCGAAGGCGCGCGGGTCGGTTTTCAACGCCACCAGATCCTCCAGATCCGCCCACCCCACCGGCGCCATCCGCAACCGCGCGGTGTTGAGCAGCCAGGCCGGATTCATCTCAAGGTCATCGCTCTAGCGGCTGAGCGGCCGATATTTAATCCGGTGCGGCTCGGTCGCATCGGCGCCCAGACGGCGCCGTTTATCTTCCTCATAATCCTGGAAATTTCCCTCGAACCACTCGACATGCGACTCACCCTCGAACGCCAGAATATGGGTGGCCAGCCGGTCCAGAAACCACCGATCATGCGAGGTGATCACCGCACAGCCCGGGAACTCCATCAGCGCCTCTTCCAACGCCCGCAACGTATCGACATCCAGATCATTGGTCGGCTCGTCGAGCAGAATGACATTATGCTCGCCCTTCAGCATCTTCGCTAAATGCACGCGGTTGCGCTCACCACCCGAGAGGATCCCGACCTTCTTCTGCTGATCCGCACCTTTGAAATTGAACGCGCCGACATAAGCGCGCGACTGCACCGTCCGCTTGCCTAAATGAATCACATCGGTGCCGCCGGAAATCTCCTCCCACACCGTCCTCTCGCCATCCAGACTATCGCGCGACTGATCGACATAACCCAGTTTCACCGTATCGCCGACCTCGAGCGCGCCCCCATCGGGCGTCTCCTTGCCGGTGATCATCCGAAACAAGGTGGTCTTGCCCGCACCGTTCGGCCCGATCACCCCCACAATCCCACCCGGCGGCAGTTTGAAACTCAGCGCATCGATCAGTAAATTATTGCCATAACCTTTGCGCAATTGCTTGGCCTCGATCACGATCCCGCCCAGACGCGGCCCTGGCGGGATGATGATTTCGGCAATTCCGCCCACCTGCTCCTGCGATTTCGCCAACATATCCTCATAGCGGGTGATCCGCGCCTGGCTTTTCGCCTGCCGCGCCTTCGGGCTCGCACTGATCCAGTCGCGCTCCTCGCGCAAAGCGCGCTGGCGGGCGGATTCCTCTTTTTCCTCCTGCGCCAGGCGCTTTTGTTTCTGATCGAGCCAGGCGGTATAATTGCCCTCGAACGGATAGCCGCGCCCGCGCTCGAGTTCGAGAATCCAATTCGTGACATTTTCAAGAAAATATCGATCATGGGTGACCACGATCACCGTGCCCGCAAAATTTTGCAGGGTTTTTTCCAGCCAGGCCACCGATTCCGCGTCCAGATGGTTGGTCGGCTCATCGAGCAGCAGCAAATCCGGCTGTTCGAGCAACAACCGGCATAAAGCGACCCGCCGCCGCTCGCCGCCGGATAAATTACCCACCGCCGCCTCGGCGGGCGGGCAACGCAAGGCATCGAGCGCGATATCGATCCGCCGATCCAGATCCCAACCGTCTTCGGCATCGATTTTTTCCTGCAAGCGCGCCTGCTCGGCCAGCAGATCGTTCATTTTATCATCATCCATCGGCTCGGCGAATTCTTCCGAAATCGCGTTGAACCGGGCAATCGCACCCCGCAGCTCGGCGAAGGCCAGCGCCACATTATCGCCCACGCTCAAATCCGGCTCCAAATGCGGCTCCTGCGACAAATAGCCAACCCGCACGCCTTCCGCCGCCCAGGCCTCGCCGCCAAATTCCTTCTCGATCCCGGCCATGATTTTCAGCAAGGTCGATTTACCGGCGCCATTGACGCCGAGCACGCCGATTTTCACCCCCGGCAGAAATGACAGCGTGATCCCCTTGAACACCTCACGCCCGCCCGGAAAGGCTTTGGTGAGGTCTTTCATCACGTAAACATATTGATAAGCGGCCATGGTGCGGTATCCCAATTCCTGAAAGCGTCAAGGCCGGTATAGAAACACCCCGCTTGCGGAGCAACCGACCGACATAGCAATCCGTGCGCACCCCTTGCGCTTCATCCACGTCCCTTGATATGTAATATTATTACAAGAACCCCAACGCCGGTGATGTCCATGACCGACCCTGTCGCGCCGCTCGCCCCCTCAGGCAACGCCACCCGCAGCAGCGCCCCGCAACTCGATGATATTGACCGCCGGATTCTGACCGAGCTGCAAAATGACGGGCGGATGACCAATGTGGAGCTCGCGGGCCGTGCCGGCATTTCCCCTCCGCCCTGCCTGCGCCGGGTCCGTCGTCTCGAAGAATCCGGTCTGATCCGGGGCTATCATGCCGATACCGACCCGCAGAAACTCGGCTGGCAAATCCAGTTTTTCGCCATCATCGGCCTGGAGAGCCAGCGCCAGACCGTGCTCGACAGCTTCACCACCATGATCGCGGGCTGGGATGAGGTGCGTGAATGCCATATGATTCGCGGCGGCGGTGATTTTCTGATGCGCTTTCTCGCCCGTGACGCCGCACATGAGAACGAAATCACCGAAAAACTGATCGCCGCCCCGCAAGTCGCCAAGGTGCAGACCCTGCAAACCATTCGCACCATGATCATGCAAGCGGGCGTGCCGCTGTAACCCTCCTACCACCCACGCTGCAATCGAGCGTCTGATGATCACCACCCGCCAAATCACCGCAAATGGCCTGGATTTCACCCTCGATTGCGCGGGTGATGGCCCCGACCTCGCGCTATTTTTGCATGGCTTCCCCGAATCCCGTTTTTCCTGGCGCGACCAGCTCCCCGCGCTCGCCGCCTTGGGCTACACCGCCTGGGCGCCTGATCTGCGTGGCTATGGCCAATCATCGCGCCCGCTCGGGGTGAAATCGTACCGGATTTCCGAATTGCTCGCCGATATCGCAGCCCTCATCGATGCGGCGCGCGCCGAGGGCAAAACCGGCAAACTGGTCCTGATCGGCCATGATTGGGGCGGCGCGCTCGGCTGGTTTTTTGTGCTCAACCGGATACGCCCGGTCGATCGGTTCATTGTGATGAACCTGCCGCATCCGGATTTGTTCGCGCGCGGCCTGAAAACCCTGCGCCAACTGCGCAAATCCTGGTATATTTTCTGGTTCCAACTGCCCTGGCTGCCCGAGCGCGTGCTCGCCGCGCGCAACGCCGCCTGGATCGCCCGCGCCTTTCGCGGCTCGGCGATCAACAAATCCCGCTTCCCCGATAGCGTGCTCGATGTCTATCGCCGCAACGCGCTGATCCCCGGCGCGCTCACCGCGATGATCAACTGGTATCGCGCCAATTTCCGCAATCCGTTCCGCCCGCTGCCGCCCGCGAAAATCCTCGACACCCCGACCTTGATGATCTGGGGCGAGCACGACATCGCCCTCGGGCTCGAACTCACCCACGGCACCGAGGCGCTGGTGCGCGATTTCACCCTGCGCACCATCCCGACCGCGTCGCACTGGGTGCAGCAGGACGAACCCGAAATCGTCAATCAAATAATCAGCGCCTGGCTGGCACCGACCAGCCAACCCTGATCACCCCGCCGCATTGGATAGGCCCTGATGACCGAAAACCCCCGCTTGATCACCTATTATTTCTCGATGTCCTCGCCCTGGAGCTATTTCGGCCATGCCCGCTTCATCGCCCTCGCCGCGCGGCATCAGCGCGCGGTCGAGCTGCGGCCCATCCCGCTCTTGCGCTTGTTTCCCGAAACCGGCGGCCTGCCCGCACCGCGCCGCCATCCCACCCGCCAACGCTACCGCCTGATCGAATTACAGCGCTGGTCGGCGGCACTCGGCATCACGCTCAATCCGCTCCCGAAATTCTTCCCCTTCGATGCGTCGCTGCTCGATCGGCTGGTGATCGCATTCTGCCTCGCCGACCATGACCCGAACCGCTTCATGGCTTTGGCCTGGGACGGGATTTGGCAGCAGGAGCGCAATCTGGCGGACCCAGCCGTGCTCGCCGATCTGCTCGCCCAAGCTGAGGCACCGGCCAGCCTGCTCGCCGCCGCCGATGATGCCGCCAGCCACGCGCGCTATGAGGATAATCTCGCCGCAGCACTCGAGGCCGGGATATTCGGCGCACCCTCCTATGTGCTCGACGGCGAACCGTTCTGGGGCCAGGACCGGTTGAGTTTGCTGGACGCCACTCTGGTCAGTGGACGCCCACCGATCACAGTCCCGATTCCCCCGAATAACCAATAAAATATTTTGCCGATTTAATGATATCGGCTACAGGGATGCAGCATGGCTGAGACAATCGACACGAGACTCCTGATCATCGGCGCAGGCCCCGCTGGCTACACCGCCGCGATCTATGCCGCGCGCGCCAATCTCGCCCCGGTGCTGGTCGCCGGGCTGCAACCGGGCGGCCAGCTCACCATCACCACCGATGTCGAAAATTACCCCGGTTTCGCCCAGGCGATCCAAGGCCCCTGGCTGATGGATCAAATGCAGGCCCAGGCCGCTCATGTCGGCACCAGGATCATCCAGGACGTGATCGTCTCGGTCGATTTCACCACCACCCCGCTCACCGCGACCGGCGATTCCGGCACCATCTATCGCGCCGATGCGGTGGTGATCGCCACTGGCGCTCAGGCGCGCTGGCTCGGCCTGCCCTCCGAGCGGCAATTTCAGGGCGGTGGGGTCTCGGCCTGCGCGACCTGTGACGGTTTCTTTTTTCGCGGCAAACGCGTCGCGGTGATCGGCGGCGGCAATACCGCTGTCGAGGAAGCCTTGTTCCTCACCCATCACGCCGCTTCCGTCACGCTGATCCATCGGCGCGATCACTTACGCGCCGAAAAAATCCTCCAGGATCGCCTCTTCGCCCATCCGAAAATCTCGGTGATCTGGAACGCTAAGGTCGATGAAATTCTGGGCGAGGCCAACCCCGCGCGGGTCACTGGCCTGCGGATCGCGGATACCAAAACCGGCATCGCGCGCACGCTCGATCTCGATGGCGTGTTCGTCGCCATCGGCCATGATCCGGCGACCGCCTTGTTCCGCGACCAGATCGATATCGACGCCGAGGGCTATATCAAAATCATCCCCGGCTCGACACAAACCTCGCACCGCGCGGTGTTCGCCGCCGGCGACGTGGCTGACCGGGTGTTCCGCCAGGCGGTCACCGCCGCTGGCACCGGCTGTATGGCGGCGCTGGAAGCCGAGCGTTATTTGGCGCAAGCTGGTGATCGAGTGGGCGATCAAGCGGGGGATGCGGCTGCGGCCGCTTAGGGGATGGCATAGGGTATGACCAATAATCACATGGATTGGGACAAGTTGCGGGTGTTCCACGCGGTCGCCGAGGCGGGCAGCTTCACCCATGCGGGCGACACGCTCAACCTGTCGCAATCGGCGGTATCCCGCCAGATCTCGGCGCTGGAGGAAGCGCTCGCGGTGCCTTTATTTCATCGCCATGCGCGCGGGTTGATTCTCACCGAGCAGGGCGAGCAGCTCAACCGCACCGTCCGCGACGTGTTCGCCAAACTCGCGATGACCGAAGCCTTGCTCACCGAGAGCAAGGAGCGCGCAGCGGGTCGGCTCAAAGTCACCACCACCCATAGTTTCGGCGTCACCTGGCTGACCCCGCGGCTGAAACGTTTTCTCGAAGCCTAT
>JAJZEG010000185.1 GCA_021828605.1 Pseudomonadota bacterium
GACCAATCGGATGATGTATCGGGTTAGTAACAGCTTGGATCATCATGTTGTGAAGCCCGCAGCGGTTGCCTATATCCATGTGACGCCGTCGTGGTTGCGGGTGCATTTGGAGGATTTTACCCGAAATTTGGCGGCGCCGCGGGAGGTGATCGAGTTCATGGCTGCGGGTAAGCCGCGCGATGCGGGAACGATGCTGGTGCGCTTTGTGGTGAATAGCACGATGGGGATTGGCGGGATTTTCGACCCGGCGCGGGGTTTGGGCTATCGGCGGGTCTATACCGATCTGGGCCTGGTTTTGGCGAATTATGGCGTGCCACAGGGGCCTTATTTGTTTATTCCTTTGTCGGGTCCATCGGATTTGCGGGATGCGACGGCGACGTTGGCGAGCGGCCTGATTTCGCCGTTGCCGGTGATGCCAGCGGGCACTGCGGGCCGGGCATTCGATTACGGGACGATTGCGGTGGGGTCGGCTAATCAGCGGGCCGCTTTGCATGGGACGATCAGCCGGATCAAGCGGACCTCGCTTGATCCTTATGCCGCGTTTCGCAGCCTGTATCGGCAGCGGCGCGCGGCGCAATTACGTCGGATCGACCGGCGGGACGTGGCCAGCGTTCCGGCGTGGTATTCGGCTTCGGTGCGTGATCGCGTCAGGCGCAGGCGGGGTGCGGCGATGATGACGGTTCAGAAAGGATCGGATGATGGGTATTAAGATTTCTGCCGGGGTTTTCGCTCTGTTGAGCGCGGCTGGGTTATTGAGCGGGTGCGCGACGGCGCCGCCGCGCAGCAATGTTGCGGCGTATCAGGCCTATCAGCAGCAAAACGATCCGTTAAAGCCCTTCAACAAGGCGTCGTATCATTTCGATAATGTGTTGGATGCCAATGTGTTGAAGCCAGCGGCGCAGGGCTATCAGGCGGTGACCACGGTGGGGGTTCGCCATCACGTTTCGGATTTTATGAGCAATTTGAACGATCCGGGTGAGTTGGTGAATTTCATGGCGGCGGGTAAGCCGCGTGACGCGGGGACGACCTTGGTGCGGTTTGTGGTGAATTCGACCGTGGGCATTGGCGGGATTTTCGATCCGGCTGGATCGCTTGGTTATCATCATGTGCATACGGATATCGGCTTGACGCTCGCGGGGTATGGCGTGCCGCCGGGGCCTTATTTGTATTTGCCATTATTCGGGCCGTCAGGGGTGCGCGATGCCACCCAAATCCCGGCGGATTTCGTGCTGACACCGGCGGCGGCGGCGCCGCCTTCGGTGGGGCTGACCGCGTTTAATTATTCATCGGATGCGGTGAATATCGTGAATGAGCGTGCGGCGTTGCTGGGCACGTTGGGCAATATCAAACAAACCGCCCTTGACCCTTATGCCACATTTCGGAGCCTTTATCGCCAACATCGTGCCGCACAGTTACGCGCTATTGATGCGCATGACACGCCGACCGTGCCAGCGTGGTACGCGCCAGCACAGCGGGCGGCGATGCAAAAGGCGGTTGATCAGAATTATCAGAAAGGATCGGGACAATGATGCGTTCGCGCCGGGTTTTATTGGGCGGTTTTGCGGTGATGCCGATGATGGGCGCGCTGTCGGCGATGATGCCAGGGGTGGCGGCGGCGGCAGGTGCGCCGGCTGCGGCTTCATTGGCTTTCATCAAAAAATCGGGCGATGCGTTGGTCGCGGTGGTCAATGGGCCGGGCAGCAAGGCGCAGAAGGCGGTCAAGTTACGGCAGTTGGTTAATCAGATTGTTGCGGTCGATAAAATTGGGCGGTTTGTGCTGGGGCGGTTCGTGCGGGTCGCGACGCCGGCGCAGCTGAGCGAGTTCCAGAAAATATTTCATCAATTGCTGGCCTATAATATTACCACGCAAATTCGGGCGTTTGAGGGGCTGACCTTCAGCGTGCAGGGGGCTTCATCCGGGCCGGAGGGCGAGATGGTGCAAACCATTATCAGCCGCCAAGGTCAGGCGCCGGCTCATGTGCAATGGGTGGTGCAAACACTCAAGGGTCAGTTGAAAATTGTCGATGTCGTGGTGGAGGGAACCTCGCTGCGGGTAACCGAACGCTCGGATTATGCCAGCGTGATTGATGATCATGGCGGGCAGGTTGATGCCTTGCTCAAGGCGATGCATCAGCAGCTGGCGCGGATGCAAGCGAGCTAAACCGCGCCCGATCCGTTGTTTGTCCGGTTGCGGGACCAATCGGGGCAGCCAGATTTTTGGTCGCCTCGATCAGGATCGCGCCGCCCGCATGCGGTGCGAAGCGCTGGCCGAGCCGTTCGATGGTTTCGGCGTTGCGGGCGCGCGGACGATTATGCAAAGGCGGGATGAACAAAGCCGAGCGGCGGGTTTCGACTTGAAATAGCATGGTCGCGAGCAGGCGACCTAATTGGGCTGCGGTGAAGGGTTGGCCGCTGCCGAACGGGGTGCGTTGCAAATAGGCCCAAGGTGAGGCGCGGTTGGGCACGACGACGATCATTCGGCCATCATGGCGCAGGACACGCCAGATTTCGCGCAGCAAATGACGCGCGGAGTCGGCATGTTCGAGGCTGTGGATGAGCAAGACGCGGTCAATGCAGAGATCAGGCAGCGGCAGGCAATGGGCTTGCGCAACACAGCGCAGGGTTTTGTGGCCGGGTGGCGGGTGGCGCTGGGTAATTTGTGGCAAAATAGCCAGGCTGTGGGTGGCGCTGGGGTGCCAAAGATTGAGATAGGGGTCGGTATGACCAAGGCCGAGCAGGGTTTGGCCGGTGAGATGCGGCCAAACGCGGCGGAGTTGCGGGCGCAGCAGAGTAGCGGTGACGGTGCCGAGCGGGGAGCGGTAGAAATTATCGAATTCGGGACCATCTGGCGTCATGGATTAAGACTATCATAAAATGGAGTAATGCATGAGCACCGACCCGGCGACGATTTGGGTGGATCAGATTGCGGTGACCCGCATCCCGATGCTCGCGGATAATTATGCGTGGCTGTTGCGCGACACGCCAAGCGGGATGGTGGCGATGATTGATCCGGCGGAGGTGGCACCGGCGCAAGCAGCGATTGAGCAAGCGGCGACGGGTCAGGCAGGGGGGCGGCTCGATTATATTTTGCTGACCCATCATCATGATGATCATATTGCCGGTGCGGCTGCGTTGGGGGCGCATTATGGCGCGAAACTGGTGGGCAATGCGGCGGATGCCGCGCGATTGCCGAAGCTGGATGTGGCGATGCGGCCCGGTGAGTTATTGGCCTTTGGCGAGACCGAGATCAGGATGATCGAGACGTCGGGCCATACTGTCGGGCATGTGAGTTTTGTGATCGGCGCGCGGATTGCGGCGGTGGGGGATACGCTGTTCAGCCTGGGTTGTGGGCGGATGTTCGAGGGAAATCCCGAGCAATTTTACGCGAGTATTCAGCGGATTGCCGCGTTACCGCCCGATACGCTGCTGTTGTGCGGGCATGAATATACCAAGGGGAATATTGGGTTTGCTCTGTCGGTGGACCCGCAGAATCCGGCGTTACAGGCGCGGGCGACTGAAGTTGAGGCGCTGCGAGTGCGAGGTGCGGCGACCTTGCCGGTGCGGTTGGGCGACGAATTAGCGACCAACCCGTTTTTGCGCGCGCCGGATGCGGCGACCTTTGGCCGGTTACGGGCGGCGAAGGATCGGTTTTAGAGCGGGGCGTTCAGCGCACCGAGCGGTCGGGCGCGGTTAGGCGCAAATGCGGGATCGGCGGCGCTGCCGCCACTTCGGTTTGGCTGGAGCGCGAGGCGTAGAGCGCGCCACCGCCGATCGGGCGGTCATAGATAAAGCCGAAGGTGGGGTAGGGCGCGCCGAAATGGCCGTTGCCGATGGAGACGCGCACCATGGTCCAGTTATTATCGGGCGATACATCAATGACCGGCACGTCGCGCGATACCTGATCGGGTACCCAGTTGGCTTGATTGACCAGGATTTCACGGCTGTTGATCACGCGGGCGACCACCGCGACATGGCCCAGGCGAATCCGCGCGCTGGAGCGGAAATTGAGCACCGCGCCGTCTTGCGGGCGTTGGCCCCGTGCATAGCGACCGGCAGCTTCGGCCCACCAGAGAAACGCATCGCCGGTTAAATCGATGTGAGAGATGTCACGCGCGTAAGGGACGCACCACAGATAGTCTGCGCGGCGGAATAAGGGGTGATAGGTCCGGTGGAATAGCGGGCGATGATAGGATTTGCGCACGCCGTAATGGATCATTGGCGGGTGGAATACGGCCCTATGCTCGATCACGGTGTGCTTGATTGCGTGGTGATAGACGACGTGATGGTAAACCGCATGATGGTAAATCACCGGGTGGTAGGTGGGCCGGTGATACACGGGATGATGATAGATCGGATGATGGACAATCGGACGCCGATAGGGGGTGTGGCGATAAATCGGGTGATGGATGATAAGGCGGGCGGTTTTGTGGGTGGGAGTCGCGGCGAGGGCGGCATGGGTCACGAGCAGGCTGGCGGCGCAACCGATCAGGCCGGTGACCAGCTTCCTGGTTACATCGCGCATTAGAGTGCCCTGCATCGGTCGGAACTGCATTAACGATATTCCCCTGGACAAGTCGCATCCCGTGTCGGCGTTTCTGTTAAGGCGGCATTGCATTTAGGGCAAGGCTGGATGCGGCAAAAACATCACATAGGACGGATATTTTTATATCGGACTGGGTTTCAGAGGCTAGATTAAGACAGTTTTCCTAAATTTTCATTAATTTCGTGGAAAGCGCGCTGGGTTGGTGGGCGGCAGCGCGCGGCATAAACAAAAGCGCGCTGGGTTGGTGGGCGGCAGCGCGCGGCATAAACAAAAGCGCGCTGGGTTGGTGGGCGGTCCCATCATGACCCTGACCTTCACCCCCCCCATCCCGGCCCTCCCCACGGCGGGGAGGGGGAAGATAAGGCCCTCGCCAGGATGGCGGCGCGCAAGCTAGATAACGCCTTCGCGTGGGGAGGATGACTGTGAAAATTGGTGCGTTGGTGGTGGCGGGTGGGCGCGGGCAGCGGTTTGGCGGCGGGATTCCCAAGCAATATCGGCTATTGGGTGGGGTGCCGATTTTGGCGCGCACGGTGGCGGCATTGCAGGCGCATGCGCAGATTGGGCGGGTGCAGGTGGTTATTCATCGGGATGATCGAGCCCTTTATGACGCGGCGATCAGCGGGCTGGAAGTGGCGGCGCCGGTGATGGGCGGTGCGTCGCGCCAGGAATCGGTGCGCGCCGGGTTGGAGGCGTTGGCGGGTTGGGGGCCGGAATTAGTGTTGATCCATGATTCGGTGCGGCCTTTGGTGGATCAGGTGGTGATTTCGGCGGTGATTGCTGGTTTGGCCGTGCATCCGGCTTGTTTGGCGGCGGTGCCGGTGGCCGATACGTTAAAGCGGGTGGTGGCTTGGGTGGTCAGCGATACGGTCGAGCGCGAGGGGCTGTGGCGGGCGCAGACGCCGCAGGGATTTCGGTTTGCCGGGATTTTGGCGGCGCACCGCGCTCTGGCGGCGAGCGGTCGGGAGATGACCGATGATTGCATGATCGCGGAGCAGGCGGGCATGACGGTCGCGATCGTGCCGGGCAGCGAGGAGAATTTCAAAATCACCACGGAGGCGGATTTGCGCCTCGCGGAATTGCTGGTCCGGGAACGGGGTTAAGCGCGCTGGGTTGGTGGGCGGCAGCGCGCGGCGTAACAAAAGCGCGCTGGGTTGGTGGGCGGCAGCGCGCCCTTTTTTCACCGACAAGCCGTGATCATGATTTCGACGCGGTAGCGTGGGTCGGCGAGTTTGGCTTCGACGCAGGCGCGGGCGGGGGCGGCGTCGGCGGGGAGCCAGGCGGACCAGATTTCATTCATTGCCGCGCGGTCATTCATGTCGGTGAGCCAGATCTGGGCTTGCAGCAAGCGGGTTTTATCGGTGCCGTGGGTTTCCAGCAGCGCGTCGATTTGCGCGAGGATATCGAGGGTTTGGGCGGTGATATCGCCTGTGGGATCGGCGGCGACCACGCCTTGGGTGTAAATGAAGCCGTGATATTCAACGACTTTGGACAAGATGGCGTTTGGCTC
>JAJZEG010000111.1 GCA_021828605.1 Pseudomonadota bacterium
AATGCCCAACGCCGCATTGAACGCGGTCGCGGTCGCCAGCGCATCCTGCCCGGTCATCGCATCGACCACCAGCAACGTCTCCACCGGCGTCACCAGCGCGCTGATCGCCTTAACCTCGGCCATCAGCGCGTCATCAATGCTCAACCGCCCGGCCGTGTCCAAAATCACCACGTCGAACACTTCGCGCCGCCCGGTCTCCATCGCCCGCTTGGCAATTTGCTCCGGCGTCTCCCCAGCAATAATCGGCAAGGAGGCCACACCCGCGCGCTCAGCCAGCTGTGCCAGCTGTAATTGCGCCGCCGGACGCTGGGTATCGAGGCTGGCCAGCAATACTTTTTTGCGCTGCTTATCCTTGAGCAACAGGCCAATTTTGCCCGATGTGGTGGTTTTACCCGAGCCTTGCAGCCCGACCATCAAAAACGGAATCGGCGTCGCCGCATTCAAATTCAGCGCCGCGCCGCCTTCACCGCCCAGCGCCTCGACCAGCGCATCATGGACGATTTTCACCACTTGCTGACCGGGCGAAACCGACTTCAAAACGTCAGCGCCCACCGCCTGCAAGCGCACCTTGGCAATGAAATCACGCACCACCGGCAAAGCAACGTCGGCCTCCAACAGCGCAAGACGAATCTCGCGCATGGCCTCCATAACGTCACTTTCTGACAATGCGCCGCGCCGACGAAGCCGGTCAAACACATCGCCAAGCTTGCCCGAGAGGGCGTCAAACATTTATTCTCTCCACATCACTCAACGCGCAGGCGCCCATCCATGCATCAGCCCAACCGATGCATCCAACGCAAAACACGCCGCGGTGCGACACTCGCAGCGCGACGGATCACCCCCTTTGCCTCACCCTCCCCCCCGCGTCAAGCGCCGTTCGCATCGCCATAATGGGGCCGCACGCGGAATAGTTGCGCATTACTGACCAAAACCATTAAGCTAATTGTAATCATTTCCCGCTACACCGTGTCATCGACAGGAGAAGTGCGTGACCCGCCATTATGGATATTGATCTTGAACCCAAACGCCTAGCGCTGGTGCAGCGTTATACCGCGCTGCTCCCGCGGTTTAGTGCTTTGCTTGACCGCTTCGCCGAGCGGGCGGCGGGGCTGCTCGCCGCGCCCATCGGTTTGGTTACCTTGATCGATCATGAAACCGTCTGGGTTGCCGGGCAAACCGGCCCGCATCTCAGCGCCCTCCCGCGCCACACCTCCTTCTGCACCCAGGTCTTGCATCAAGGCTGCCCACTCTTAATCCCCGATTCCTCCCAAAATCCGCGCTTCACCGCTCTGCCCGAACGGTTTTACGCCGGTGTGCCGCTGCGCAGCGCGGATGGTTTTTGCATCGGCACCGTCTGCGTCCTCGATACCCATGCGCGCACCGATATCGGTGACCACCATCTATCGATGCTGCAAATCCTGGCCGATCAGCTGATCTCCGAACTCGATCTCCACGAACGGATTGCGGATCAGGATCAGCGGCTCGCCGAATTTACCTTCCGCCAGGAACTGAACGCGAGCCTGGCGCGCAAAGGCGATTTTCGGGAGTCACTCACCAGCACCTTAAGTTATTGGTGCGCAACCTTGGGCGCCGATTATTTCCTGGTGCCCCGGATCCGCTCGGATGGGCAAACCTGCCGGATTATCGTCGCGGTCGCCGCCCTGCTCGCGGGCGGGCCCTACCCGCTCGATCAAATCGGCTGTGGCACCGCACTCGCCACCCATCCCCTTTCGCCAAGCGGGATGAACCAAGCGCAAGCAGAGCCCGACGCAACAATCACCGTCGCTGATACCGGCCTGCTCGATGCCACATCGTTGGATGGCAGTGGCGCGCTGAGCGGCTTGGTGACCGCTGGTTTGCGCCAGCAATTCGCCGTTCCGATGGTTTTAGGCGGCCAGCATTTCGCCATTGCCATCGGCTATGTCGCCCCGCCCGATCCGGTCAGCGTCGTGCGTTTGATGCGCGATACCGCAGTTGCCGTCTCGCCCTTGTTGCAGGGGCGCATTCGCGAACTGAAAATCGAGCATGCGCAATATCAGCTCAGCCGCGCCAATCTGGCATTACGCGCTCTGGTCGCCTGTGCCCAAAGCCTCGCCCGCGCCGCGAGCGAGGCGGCGTTGATCCAATCGATTTGTAAAATACTGGTCGATTCCGGCCAATATCGGGTCGCCTCGATCTGCTTCGCCGAACCAGGCCCCGACCGCCGACTCCGCATCGCCGCCGCCGCAGGGCTCAGCGCGGAAGCACGCGCGCAAGTCGAAATGAGCTGGCGTGACGATGCGTCAGGCCAAGGCCCCTCCGGCGTCGCGGTTCGGGAAAATCGGGTAGTGGTCCTCGCCAACGTCGCCGAGGCGCCGAGCTACGCGCCCTGGCGGCCGATCGCGCTGGAACATGGCTATAATATCGGTATCGCTTTGCCGTTAGCGGATCAAACCGGTACGGCCTTCGGCGCGCTGACCGTGTTTGGCATCGCGGAGCAGGGTTCGATTGACCGCCAGGAACTCAACCTGCTGACCGAACTCGCCTCGAATCTCGCCGCCGGAATCGGCATGCGCCGCGAACGCGCCCGCGCCGCGCTGGCGGTGATGCGCGAACAAATCGACCGTGATCGCGCGGAATCCGCCCGCCGGATCAGCGAACAACGGCTGGCCCAGCTGCTCGATGCGAGCCCCACCGTGATTTACGGGCTGGAACCCGAAGCCGGCGCGACCGATTTGGCGTCGTTCCGCGTGGTTGAAATCAGCTCAAATCTGGAGCGTTTGTTCGGCCATAAACCCCAGCACGCCCTCGCCCCCGATTGGTGGTGGCGCCACGTCCACCCCGCAGACCGCACCGAAGCCTTGATCAACATCAACCGCTTAACCACTGAATCCGCCGTGGTCCATAGCTACCGGATCGCCCGTGCGGATGGCAGCTATCGCTGGGTGCGCGATGAATTATCCCTCATCTCCGATCCCAACGGCAAACCCCTGCGCATTGTCGGCGCCTGGGTCGATATTACCGAGAAACAAATCGCCGATGTCGAAATCAACCGCCTCGCCTACCAAGACACCCTAACCGGCCTCGCGAACGACCATCGCTGGCGCGCCATGCTGGCTGAAGCCTTCGCACCCCCCACATTTTTGCCCCCCGCTTCGCCCATCGCTTGGCCCGCTCCCGGTCCATCAACCCTCCCTCAAACAAAATGGGGGATCTTTCTGCTCGAACTCGAAGGATTATCCCAAATCGGCGAAGTCTGGGGCCAGCCGGTGGTCGATGCGGTGGTCAAGGAATGTGCCCGGCGGCTGCAATCAGCCCTGCGCGCGAGCGATGGTTTGGCACGGCTGACGCCCAGCCGGTTCGGCGTGCTGCTCAGCGGCCTTTCCACCCTGAAAACCGGACGCGCCACCGCCCAACTGCGCCTGCGCGAAATCGCCCGAAAACTCGCCCGGCGCATCGCCAGCCCGATCCGCGTCGGCGAACGGACCTGCCACGTCACCGCAACTATCGGCATCGCCGCCCCCCCGGATGATGCTCCCTCGATTGAGGCGATGATGCAATCCGCAGATATCGCGTTGAACGCCGCCCGCGCGCAGCGCGACACCGCGCGCACCGTGGGCGCCATCGCTCAATTCAGCCCGCCCATGCAACAAGCGGTCACCGCCCGCCACACCATCGAATCCGAATTACGCACCGGCCTGAACGATGAGCGGTTCGAACTCTGGTTGCAATCGCAAGTGGATAATGCGGGCCGCGTGGTCGGGGCCGAAGCCCTGCTGCGCCTGCGCAGCGCAAATGGCAGCCTGATTCCGCCCGGCCTATTCATCCCCATCGCCGAGGCCACCGGGCTGATCAGCCGCCTCGGCGCGGTGGTACACGCCAAAGCCTGCGCCATTCTCGCCAGCACGCCCGAAGCAATCCTGCCCCGCCTCTCAATCAATGTCAGCCCGCGCGAGCTGCACCGCGCCGATTTCGTCCGCCGCCTGTGCCATCAAATCCGCGATTTCGGGATCGCACCGCACCGCCTGATCCTGGAAATCACCGAAAGCACCTTGATCGAGCGGCCCGAAGCGGTCGTGCTCAAACTCAATGCTTTGCGTGCGTTCGGCTTTAACCTCTCGATTGATGATTTCGGCACCGGCTATTCGAGCCTCGCTTCTTTGCGCTCCCTGCCCATCCAGGAAATCAAGCTTGATCGGAGCTTTATCAGCGATCTACCCGATCAGATGCGCAGTGTCGGTCTGGTCAAAGCCATGCTGACCATGGCCAGGCGCGTCGGCTTCAGCGTGGTCGCCGAGGGCGTCGAAACCGAAGCGCAGGCCCATTTCCTGCAAAAAGCGGGCTGCCCGACCCTGCAAGGCTATCTTTTTGGCCGTCCGATCCCGGCTACCGACTGGCTGGCCCAACCCGCACCGCTTGATCCTTTGATCATTCTAGCTCCGCCTTGACGAAACGCCCCGCCAAGCGGACACTCATTTTCAGAGTGGGAGAGAAATCATGAATGTCACAACACGCGCGACCCCGCCTGCCGGGATCGATGCCGCCGAATGGAAAATCCGCTGCGATCTCGCCGCGTTATATCGGCTGGTCGCCCATTTCCGGATGACCGACTTCATCTACACCCATATCAGTGCGCGCCTGCCCGGGCCGGATCACCACTTCCTGATCAATGATTACGGGGTGATGTTCCACGAAATGCGCGCCAGCGACCTGGTCAAAATCGATCTCGAGGGCAACCGCGTCGAAACCCAAGGCCAGTCGGGCAAGCGGGTCAACCAAGCCGGCTTCACCATCCATTCCGCCATCCACGCTGCCCGCCCGGATCTGATGTGCGTGATCCACACCCACACCGCCGCCGGCATCGCCGTCGCCGCCCAGGAGCATGGCTTGCTGCCAATCAGCCAGCACGCCCTGAAATTCTATGATTGCCTCTCTTATCACGGCTATGAAGGCATCGCGCTCGACCTCGATGAACGCGACCGCATCGTCGCCGATCTCGGCCAGAACAAAGCGATGATCCTGCGCAATCACGGCCTGCTGGTCGGCGGGGCGAGCATCGCCGAAGCCTTCCTCGAAATCTATTTTCTGGAGCGCGCCTGTCAGGCCCAGGTCGCCGCACTCTCGGGCGGCGCAAAACTGGTGATCCCGCCGCGCGCCGTGTGCGAACACACCGCCGGCCAATACCGCATGGATAGCGGTGCCCGCGCCGGCCATGCCGAAATGGCCTGGCAATCCGCCCTGCGCCTGGTCGATGACGGCGCCAGCCGCGCCATCGGCGATTATTGGAGCTAATTCTTAACGCCCCTGAAGCAACACACCCTGGCTGGTGCCGCTGACCGCCACCTCACCGGTCGCATCCAAAGTCAGCGTCCCAACACAGGTCACCACCATGCCCGTGCCGGGTTTGGGTTCTAAGCCCGTAACCTCCCAAGCGATGGTCGCATGCGCCTCCATCGGCACCGGACGGCGAAACCGGAACGAAAACCCCATGCCAACCGTCGGGCCGACTTGCGCAAAATAGGTCGCGGTCAGCCCCATCATCAGCGCCGTGGTCTGCGTCCCCGAGGCAATCAACCCGCCAAAGCGCGACTGTGCCGCCACCTGCGCATCGTGATGCAGCGGATTGCAATCCCCCGCCGCCCGCGCGAAAGCCTGCGACGCCGCCGTCTCGAAATGATGGGTGATCGCAAACCGATCACCGATTTTAACCTCCATCACCACCAATCCCTAATTTTATCAATAATTTCATCATCTTGTCACATGATACCGCCTTAACCCGGCGCCAACCCGCGTACCCACGACCGATCTTGCCCGCCGCCCCGATAAGTGGCAATCCCTCGGCGTGTTTTCGAATACGCTCCTGCCAACCGCGCGCGTCGCTCGACATTTTCGGGCAGGGTTCAGACTCAAAGGGGATTGATTGTGGCTTTCAAACCATTGCGCAAAGCGGTGCTCCCGGTCGCCGGTCTCGGCACCCGGTTCCTGCCTGCGACCAAAGCGATTCCCAAGGAAATGCTGCCGGT